>NZ_JBHYTK010000001.1:0-12055 GCF_042749255.1 Streptomyces sp. NPDC059524
TGAGTTCTCAAGGAACGGACGCTTCCTTTGTACTCACCCGAGAGACTCTCTCAGGCTTTCCTCCGGGCGCTTCCCTTCGGTGTTTCCAACCTTACCAGATCCTTTTTCCGTTCCGTTTCCGGTTCGGATTTCATTTCCGGTGGCCGTTGGAGGGCCTTTGCCTTTCGGCTGAACCGACTTTATCAGAAGTTTTGGGCCGGTCTGACCGGCGTTCATTTTCTGATTAATCGGAGGGGCTTCTCGAAGAATGTTATTTCGTGAAGCGCGCTAGACGCTAACCGTTGAAGCCGAACATGTCCAGTTCGGGTCAACTGTTCGAATCTACCTCCCCGTCCAGGCCGTGTCAACGGTCTTTCCGGGTGAGAGGAGACTAGCAGGTCACACGGGCAGTTCGCACATCAAGCGGCGGTCGGCTGCACGGCGCTGCGTTCGGCCTCGTCCAGGTCGCCGGACTCCCCTTCTCGTACGGCCCGGCCGCCCAGGACGTAGACGTACAAGAGGAACGCGAGCTCGGCGGCGATGCCTATGCCGATCCGGGCCCAGGTGGGGAGGCCCGACGGGGTGACGAAGCCTTCGATGGCGCCGGAGACGAAGAGGACGAGGGCCAGGCCTATCGCCATGCCCAGGGCGGCCCGGCCTTCTTCCGCGAGTGCGGTGCGGCGGGTGCGGGGGCCGGGGTCGATCACCGTCCAGCCGAGGCGGAGGCCGGTGCCGGCGGCGACGAAGACCGCGGTCAGTTCGAGGAGGCCGTGCGGGAGGATCAGGCCGAGGAAGGTGTCGAGGCGGCCGGCGGATGTCATGAGGCCGATGCCGACGCCCACGTTGAGCATGTTCTGGAAGAGGATCCAGAGGACCGGCAGGCCCAGGAAGATGCCGAGGACCAGGCACATCGCGGCGGCCTGGGCGTTGTTCGTCCACACCTGTGCCGCGAAGGACGCCGCCGGGTGGCTCGAGTAGTACGTCTCGTACTGGCCTCCGGGGCGGGTCATCTCCCGGAGTTCGGACGGGGCGGCTATGGAGGCCTGGACTTCGGGGTGCGTGCCTATCCACCAGCCGATCAAGGCGGCTATCGCGGTGGAGAGGAGCGCGGTGGGGACCCACCAGTGGCGCGCCCTGTAGACGGCCGCGGGGAATCCGTGGGTGAGGAAGCGGGTCACGTCGCGCCATGAAGCGGTACGGGTTCCCGTGACGGCGCTTCGCGCGCGTGCCACGAGTTGGGTGAGGCGGCCGACGATCCTCGGGTCCGGGGCGCTCGACTGGATCTGCGAGAGATGGGTGGCGGTGCGCTGGTACAGGGTGACCAGTTCGTCCGCCTCCGTACCGGTGAGGCGGCGCCGGCGGCGCAGCAGGGCGTCCAGGCGGTCCCACTCTGCGCGGTGGGCTGACACGAAGACGTCGAGGTCCATCCGGTCTGCTGCTCCTAGCTTTCCGGCACCTGTACGGCGCGATGTGAGCTCAGCTTGGCAGACTGGCGCTTCCAAGGGCAGGTCGGGGAAGGGTGGGTGGCCGGCGTGAGTGAGCTGGTGACAGGTGAGGCCGTGGCACTGGAGCTGCGGCCCGCGAAGCTGCCGAGCCGGGCGCTCGCCGTGCTCATCGACCTGGTGGCGGCGTTCGCCGTCTACATCGTGGTGTCGATCGGCGTCGTCGCGGCGACGGCCTCGCTGGACGACGCGGCGGCGGCCGCGCTGGCGGTGGCGATGTTCCTGCTGGTGCTGGTCGGGATTCCGATCGCCGTGGAGACGCTGAGTCATGGGCGCTCGCTCGGGAAGCTCGTGTGCGGGCTGCGGGTGGTGCGGGACGACGGCGGGCCGATCCGGTTCCGGCACGCGTTGGTGCGCGGGGCCGTCGGTGTCGTCGAGATCCTCATGACGTTCGGCGTCGTGGCGTGCATCGCGTCGCTGGTGTCGGCACGCGGGCGGCGCCTCGGGGACGTGTTCGCGGGAACGCTCGTCGTACGGGAGCGGGTGCCGGCCGGGCAGGCCTCGTTCGTGCCGGCTCCGCCCGCGTGGCTGGTGGGGCGGTTCTCGGAGCTGGATCTGTCGGCGGTGCCCGAGGGGCTGTGGCTGGCGGTGCGGCAGTACCTGACGCGGATGGGGCAGCTCGATCCGCAGGTGGGGTGGCGGATGGCGGAGGGGCTGGCTGCGGATCTCGCGGCGCGCACGGGGGCCCAGGTTCCGCAGGGGGTGCCGCCGGCGGCGTTCCTGGCGGCCGTGGTGCACGAGCGGCAGGCTCGGGAGGCTCAGCGGGCGTTCGGGGCGAGTGCGCAGGGCGGGCCCGTTCAGGCCGTGGGTTCCACGGGCACGTTCGCTCCGTCGGCTCCCGTTGCTCCCGTTGCTCCCGTTCCTGTTTCTCCGGGTGCCGTGCCGCCGGCCTCGCCGGCCTCCGGTTTCGTGGCTCCGGGCGGGCCGGGGCCGTACGGAGCGGACGGCGGCGCTCCCCCGCCCTCGCTGCGCAAGCCCGCGGACGGTGCCGAGCGGCCCGAGCCGCCCGCGACCGGGTTCGTGCCGCCTGCGTGATCCGGCCCGACGGGCCGGGGCGGGTCAGGGGAACGTCGAGGGCGGGGTCTCGAGGTGTTCCAGCTCGATGCCGGGGGCGGCGAGGACGACGTCGCCGCTGATGTGGACGGTGTGCTGCTCGCCCGTGTCCAGGGCTGTGACCTGGTACGCGTCCACGATCAGGGGTCCGTTGTCAGTGGCGTGTGTTTCGCTTTCCAGCAAGGTCCAGGACTGGTCCAGCGTGCGGGGCGCCAGCACGGGGTCGGTCAGTGCGACGAGGCGGACGCGGGTCGAGGGGGAAGCGGGGGTGAGGCGCAGCAGTCGTGCGGTGGCGACGAGGAACGCGGGGGACGTGCCGGTGAACGCGTGCGCGGGTGCGTTGCCTTCGGTGGCGTGGGTGCCGGTGGGGTCGGTGCGCACCCAGGTGACGCCGTCGAGGGCGGCTCCTCGGACCTGCCAGCTCGCCGCGTTCAGTTCGAGGCGGAGGGGGCGGCCGAGTTCGTCGAGGGCGAGGTCGATCGAGCCGGAGTGATCGCCGGAGGGGGTGGTCCGCTGGGCCACGTAGCGCCAGCCGGAGGGGCCGGGGGCGCAGTGGAAGTGTTCTTCACCGAGGGGGGTGTGATCGTGCGGATCGTGGAGCGAATATCGGCCGCGGGGCATGGGGTTCGTGGCGTCCTCTGTCTGGCCCGGTGACGCGGGTCCGGGCTGTCTGACGGGTCCGGGCCGCCGGTGATCGGGCCGGCGGGTGCGGGCCGCTCCACGGGACAGGCCCCCGGCACGGGGGTGCGGGGGCCTGTCCTTGCAGCGCGGTTCAGCTCGGCCTGGTGTCAGGCGGGGTGATGCGTGCGGAGCAGCGGGTGCTCAGTAGCGGTAGTGGTCGGGCTTGTACGGGCCGTCGACCTCGACGCCGATGTACGAGGCCTGCTCCGGGCGCAGCTGGGTGAGCTTGACGCCGAGGGAGTCGAGGTGGAGGCGGGCGACCTTCTCGTCGAGGTGCTTGGGCAGCACGTAGACGTCGGTCGGGTACTCCTCCGGCTTGGTGAACAGCTCGATCTGGGCCAGCGTCTGGTCCGCGAACGAGTTCGACATCACGAACGAGGGGTGGCCGGTGGCGTTGCCCAGGTTCAGCAGGCGGCCCTCGGACAGCACGATGAGGACCTTGCCGTCGGGGTAGGTCCAGGTGTGGACCTGCGGCTTGACCTCGTCCTTCACGATCCCCGGGGTCTTCGCGAGACCGGCCATGTCGATCTCGTTGTCGAAGTGACCGATGTTCCCCACGATCGCCTGGTGCTTCATCCTGGCCATGTCGGCGGCCATGATGATGTCCTTGTTGCCGGTCGTGGTGACGAAGATGTCCGCCTTGTCGACGACCTCGTCCAGCGTCGTGACCTGGTAGCCGTCCATCGCCGCCTGCAGCGCGCAGATCGGGTCGATCTCCGTGATGATCACCCGCGCGCCCTGACCACGCAGCGACTCCGCGCAGCCCTTGCCCACATCGCCGTAACCGCACACGACAGCCGTCTTGCCACCGATCAGCACGTCCGTGGCGCGGTTGATGCCGTCGATCAGCGAGTGACGGCAGCCGTACTTGTTGTCGAACTTCGACTTGGTGACGGCGTCGTTCACGTTGATCGCCGGGAACAGCAGGGTGCCGTCACGGTGCATCTCGTACAGACGGTGGACACCCGTCGTGGTCTCCTCCGTCACACCACGGATCTCCGAGGCGAGCTGGGTCCAGTCCAGGGAGCTGTTCTCCAACAGGGCTCGTACGACGGCGAGTTCGTCGTTGGACGCCTCGGGCAGCTCACCGGTCTTCTGGTACTCGACGCCCTTGTGGACGAGCAGGGTGGCGTCACCGCCGTCGTCGAGGATCATGTTCGGGCCCGCGTGGCCGGGCCAGGTCAGGGCCTGCTCGGTGCACCACCAGTACTCCTCGAGGGTCTCGCCCTTCCAGGCGAAGACCGGGATGCCGGCGGCGGCGATGGCGGCGGCGGCGTGGTCCTGGGTGGAGTAGATGTTGCAGGAGACCCAGCGGACCTCGGCGCCGAGGGCGACCAGGGTCTCGATGAGGACGGCCGTCTGGACCGTCATGTGCAGGGAGCCGGTGATCCGGGCGCCGGCCAGGGGCTGGGCCTGCGCGTACTCCTTGCGGATCGACATGAGGCCGGGCATCTCGTGCTCGGCAAGGGTGATCTCCTTGCGGCCGAACGCCGCGAGGGAGAGGTCGGCGACCTTGAAGTCGGTGAACTCAGCTGACATGGAGGCTCCTCGAGCTCAGTACGTTGCGGTGGATGTCCAGGGCAGCCGTGGACTTGTTGAGCGTGATGTAGTGCAGGCCGGGCGCGCCTTCGGCGAGCAGCCGGTCCGCCATGAGGGTCGCGTGGTGGACGCCGATCTCGTGCGCGACGTCGGGCCGGTCCCGGGCGGCTTCGAGACGGTGGGCCAGGTCCTCGGGGAACGCGGCGTCGGAGAGCTCGGCGAAGCGGCGGATCTGCCGGACATCGGTGGCCGGCATGATCTCCGGGATGATCGGCACGTCGCACCCTGCGGCCACGACCCGGTCGCGCAGCCGCAGATAGTCCTCCACGTCGAAGAACATCTGCGTGATCGCGTAGTCGGCGCCGGCCCGGCACTTGGCGACGAAGTGACGGATGTCGCTGTCCCAGTCCGCCGAGCGCGGGTGCTTCTCCGGGAACGCGGCGACGCCGATGCTGAAGTCGCCGAGCGAGCGGACGAGTTCGACGAGCTGCCAGGCATGGTTGAGGCCCTCGGGGTGCCGCGTCCAGGGCCCCTTGGGGTCGCCGGGCGGGTCGCCCCGCAGCACCAGCACGTCGCGCACCCCGGCGTCCGCGTACCGGCCGATGATGTGCCGCAGCTCGGCCACCGAGTGTCCGACGGCGGTCAGGTGGGCGACCGGGCGCAGAGTCGTCTCGGTCGCGAGGCGCTCGGTGACGTCGATCGTCCGGTCCCGGGAGGAGCCGCCGGCCCCGTAGGTGACGGACACGAAGTCGGGGGCCAGCGCCTCGATGCGGCGCACGGCCTGCCACAGGGTCTGCTCGCCCTTGGCGGTCTTCGGCGGGAAGAACTCGAAGGAGAAGGTCCGGGTGCCGCGCGCCAGGGTGTCGCGCAGGGTGCTCACGGGCGTCCTCCGGCGTTGAAGTAGCTCGCTTCGGGGTGGTGCAGGACGAGGGCGTCCGTCGACTGCTCGGGGTGGAGCTGGAACTCCTCGGAGAGGACGACCCCGATCCGCTCGGGCCGGAGCAGGTCCGCGATCTTGGCCCGGTCCTCCAGGTCCGGGCAGGCCGGATACCCGAGGGAGTAGCGGCAGCCCTGGTACTCGGTGCGGAACATGCCGTCGAGCGCCGTGGGATCGGCTCCGGCGATGCCCAGCTCGGAGCGGACGCGGGCGTGCCAGTACTCGGCGAGGGCCTCGGCCAACTGGACGGACAGGCCGTGCAGTTCGAGATAGTCGCGGTAGGAATCGGAGGCGAACAGCTCGGCCGTGGCCTCGCCGATCTTCGAGCCCATGGTGACCACCTGGAGGCCGACGACGTCCGTCTCGCCCGACTCCTCCGGACGGAAGAAGTCCGCGAGGCACAGGCGACGGCCGCGGCTCTGGCGCGGGAAGGTGAAGCGAGTCCGCTCGTTGCCGAACTCGTCCAGGACGATCAGGTCGTCGCCCTTGGACACGCACGGGAAGTAGCCGTGCACGACGGCCGCTTCCAGAAGGTTCTCGGTGCGCAGCCGGTCCAGCCACATCCGCAGCCGGGGCCGGCCCTCGCGTTCGATGGTGTCGCCCTTGAGTCCCCACTGCCCCTTGAACAGGGCGGCTTCGTCGAGCCAGGAGGCGTAGTCCTTGAGCGGGATGCCCTTGATGACGCGGGTGCCCCAGAACGGCGGCTGCGGGACCGGGTTGTCGACGGCGACGTCGGAACGCCCGACGCTCGCAGGCTCCTCCAGCCGCAGCTCCCTCTTCGGCACCCGGCGCTGCTTGAGCTCGGGCAGCGTGGCCCCGGCGACACCGCGCTTGACCGCGATCAGAGCATCCATCAGACGCAGGCCCTCGAACGCGTCCCGGGCGTAGCGGACCTCGCCCTCGTAGATCTCGTGGAGGTCCTGCTCCACGTAGGCGCGGGTCAGGGCCGCGCCGCCGAGGATGACGGGGTAGTCGGCGGCCAGCTTGCGCTGGTTGAGCTCCTGGAGGTTCTCCTTCATGATCACGGTCGACTTGACCAGGAGCCCCGACATGCCGATCACATCGGCCTTGTGCTCCTCGGCCGCGTCCAGGATCGCGGAGACGGGCTGCTTGATGCCCAGGTTGACGACGTTGTAGCCGTTGTTCGACAGGATGATGTCGACGAGGTTCTTGCCGATGTCGTGGACGTCGCCGCGCACCGTGGCCAGCACGATCGTGCCCTTGCCCTCGGCGTCCGACTTCTCCATGTGCGGCTCCAGATAGGCCACCGCGTTCTTCATCACCTCGGCCGACTGCAGCACGAACGGCAACTGCATCTGCCCCGAGCCGAACAGCTCGCCCACCGTCTTCATGCCGTCGAGCAGCGTGTTGTTGACGATGTCGAGGGCTGGGGTGTCCGCCAGGGCTTCGTCGAGGTCGGCTTCGAGCCCGTTCTTCTCGCCGTCGATGATGCGGGCCTTGAGCCGCTCCTCCAGCGGGAGCGCCGCCAGTTCCTCGGCCTTGCCGGCCTTCAGGGACTTCGTGGTGGCGCCCTCGAACAGCTCCATCAGCCGCTGCAACGGGTCATAACCCTCTGCACGCCGGTCGTGGATCAGATCGAGCGCTACCTTGACCTGCTCGTCGTCGAAGCGGGCGATCGGCAGGATCTTGGAGGCGTGCACGATCGCCGAGTCCAGACCCGCCTTCACGCACTCGTCGAGGAAGACCGAGTTGAGCAGGATGCGGGCGGCCGGATTGAGGCCGAAGGAGATGTTGGACAGGCCGAGGGTGGTCTGCACGTCCGGGTGGCGGCGCTTCAGCTCGCGGATCGCCTCGATCGTCGCGATGCCGTCGCCGCGCGACTCCTCCTGGCCCGTGCAGATCGTGAAGGTGAGGCAGTCGATGAGGATGTCGGCCTCGCGGATGCCCCAGTTCCCGGTCAGGTCGGCGATCAGCCGCTCGGCGATGGCGACCTTGTTCTCGACGGTGCGGGCCTGGCCCTCCTCGTCGATGGTCAGCGCGATCAGCGCCGCGCCGTGCTCCTTGGCGAGCCGGGTGACCTTCGCGAAACGCGACTCCGGGCCGTCACCGTCCTCGTAGTTCACCGAGTTGATGACCGCACGCCCGCCCAGCTTCTCCAGACCCGCCTGGATGACGTCGACCTCGGTCGAGTCCAGCACGATCGGCAGCGTCGACGCCGTCGCGAAGCGGCCGGCCAGCTCCTCCATGTCCGCGACACCGTCACGGCCCACGTAGTCCACACACAGGTCGAGCATGTGCGCGCCCTCACGGATCTGGTCGCGCGCCATCTCCACACAGTCGTCCCAACGGCCCTCCAGCATGGCCTCACGGAACTTCTTCGACCCGTTCGCGTTCGTCCGCTCACCGATCGCCATGTACGCCGTGTCCTGCCGGAACGGCACCGTCTGGTAGAGAGAGGAGGCACCCGGCTCGGGCTGCGGAGCACGCTCGGGCGGCGTCATCTCCCGTACGCGCTCCACGACCTGACGCAGATGCTCAGGAGTCGAACCGCAACAGCCACCGATCAGCGACAGGCCGAAGCTGTTGACGAAGTTCTCCTGCGCGTCCGCCATCTCCACCGGGGTCAGCGGGAAGTGCGCGCCGTCCTTGGTCAGGATCGGCAGACCCGCGTTCGGCATGCACATCAACGGCGTCGTGGAGTGCTGCGCCAGGTAGCGCAGGTGCTCGCTCATCTCCGCCGGACCCGTCGAACAGTTCAGGCCGATCAGATCGATGCCCAGCGGTTCGAGGGAGGTCAGCGCGGCGCCGATCTCCGAGCCCAGCAGCATCACACCGGTCGTCTCGAAGGCCAGCGAGCAGATCAGCGGGACCTGGACACCCAGGGCGTCCATGGCCCGGCGGGCGCCGATCAGGCTGGACTTGGTCTGGAGGAGGTCCTGGGTGGTCTCGACGATCAGGGCGTCGGCGCCGCCCGCGAGCAGGCCCTCGGCGTTCTGCTGATAGCCGTCACGGATCGTCGCGTAGTCGATGTGGCCCAGCGACGGCAGCTTCGTGCCCGGACCGATCGAGCCCAGCACCCACCGCTGCCGGCCGTCCTTCGCCGCGAACTCGTCCGCGACCTCACGCGCGATCCGGGCGCCCGCCTCGGACAGCTCCACGATCCGGTCCGCGATGTCGTACTCGCTCGACGCCGTGTGGTTCGACCCGAACGTGTTCGTCTCCACGCAGTCCACACCGACCGCGAAGTACTCCTCGTGCACCGAACGCACGATGTCCGGGCGCGTGACGTTGAGGATCTCGTTGCAGCCTTCCAACTGCTGGAAGTCGTCCAACGAAGGGTCCTGCGCCTGCAACATCGTCCCCATGGCGCCGTCCGCCACCACGACACGGGTGGCTAGGGCGTCCCTGAGGGCGGCCACGCGGGCTCGGGGATCGGATGCGGGCGTCATGACAGGTCTCCGAGCCAGTCGGTGAGCGGTCCGGCCGCGGCCCCGTAGGTCCGGGTCACCGTGCCGAGAAGTGCGGCGCCGTCCACGCGGTAGGTCTGGGAGCCCACGGCCGCGAGGGCGAGGGCGGCCACGGCGCAGCCGAGGCGGGCGGCGGTCTCGATCGGCAGGCCGCGGGAGACGGCGCCGAGGAAACCGGCCCGGAACGCGTCGCCGACGCCGGTCGGGTCGGTGACCGGGACGTCGGGGACGGCCGGCACGGTCAGCGCGGGGCGGCCCTCTGCCTCGATGCGCACGCCGCGTTCGCCGAGGGTGGTGACCCAGGTGCCGACGTGGTCCAGGACCTCGTCGCGGGTCCACCCGGTCCGCTCGCACAGCAGCGCGGCCTCGTACTCGTTGGTGAACAGCCAGCGTGCCCCGGACACCAGCTGCCGGGTCTGCGGGCCGTCGAGCCGGGCCAGTTGCTGGGAGGGGTCGGCCGCGAAGGCGAGGCCGAGTTCGCGGCACTGGCGGGTGTGCCGGAGCATCGCGTCCGGGTCGTTGGGCGCGACGACGACCAGGTCGAGTTCGGCGGCGGGCACGGGCAGCCGGGTGAGGTCGATCTCGCGGGCCTCCGCCATCGCCCCGGTGTAGAAGGAGGCGATCTGGTTGGCGTCGCGGTCCGTGGTGCACATGAAGCGGGCGGTCTGCCGTTCGGCCGACACATGGACACCGCCGGTGTCCACGCCGTGCTCCTTGAGCCACACCTCGTACTCGCCGAAGTCGGCGCCGACGGCGCCGACCAGCAGCGGGCTCAGGCCGAGGCCGCCGAGGCCGAAGGCGATGTTGGCGGCCACGCCGCCCCGTCGCACGTCGAGGCTGTCGACGAGGAACGACAGGGAGACGTGGTCCAGCTGATCGGGGATCAGCTGGTCCGCGAACCGGCCGGGGAAGACCGTCAGATGGTCGGTGGCGATCGATCCGGTCACCGCTGTACGCACGCGAGCACTCCCGTCGGGCCGAGCGCCCCGGTCAGACACCGACGGCCAGCTTGAGCTGCTGGGCGCGGTCGGTCCGCTCCCAGGTGAAGTCGGGCAGTTCGCGGCCGAAGTGTCCGTAGGCGGCCGTCCGGGCGTAGATCGGACGGAGCAGGTCGAGGTCGCGGATGATCGCGGCCGGGCGCAGGTCGAAGACCTCGCGGACGGCCTGCTCGATACGGTCCTGGGAGACGCGGCCGGTGCCGAAGGTCTCGACGAAGAGGCCGACGGGCTCGGCCTTGCCGATCGCGTACGCGACCTGGACCTCGCAGCGCTCGGCGAGGCCGGCGGCGACGACGTTCTTGGCGACCCAGCGCATCGCGTAGGCGGCCGAGCGGTCGACCTTGGACGGGTCCTTGCCGGAGAAGGCGCCGCCGCCGTGGCGGGCGTAGCCGCCGTACGTGTCGATGATGATCTTGCGGCCGGTGAGCCCGGCGTCGCCCATCGGGCCGCCGATCTCGAAGCGGCCGGTCGGGTTGACCAGCAGGCGGTAGTCGTCGGTCTCGAGCTTGATGCCGTCCTCGGCGAGGCGGGCCAGGACGTGCTCGACGACGTGCTCCCGGATGTCCGGGGTGAGCAGCGAGCCGAGGTCGATGTCGGGCGCGTGCTGGGAGGAGACGACGACGGTGTCGAGCCGGACAGGGCGGCTGCCGCGGTACTCGATGGTCACCTGGGTCTTGCCGTCGGGGCGCAGGTACGGGAGCGTGCCGTCCTTGCGGACCTCCGTCAGCCGGCGGGAGAGCCGGTGGGCCAGCTCGATCGGGAGCGGCATCAGGTTCGGCGTCTCGTTGGTCGCGTAGCCGAACATCAGGCCCTGGTCGCCGGCGCCCTGCCGGTCCAGCTCGTCGTCGTCGCCCTCGACGCGCTTCTCGTACGCCGTGTCGACGCCCTGCGCGATGTCGGGCGACTGGGCGCCGATGGAGACGGAGACGCCGCAGGACGCGCCGTCGAAGCCCTTGGCCGAGGAGTCGTAGCCGATGTCCAGGATCGTGTCGCGCACGAGCTGGGCGATCGGCGCGTAGGCCTTCGTCGTGACCTCGCCGGCGATGTGGACCTGGCCGGTGGTGATCAGGGTCTCGACGGCGACGCGGGAGGCGGGGTCCTCGCGCAGCAGGGCGTCCAGGATCGTGTCGCTGATCTGGTCGGCGATCTTGTCGGGGTGGCCCTCGGTGACGGACTCCGAGGTGAACAGGCGAGAGGACATGGTTCTCCAAAGGGCAGGGCGGACGGAGTGTCAGGCCGTGGCGGTGACGCCGGTGTCGGCGTACCGGCCGGCGGGGCGGTGCAGTCCGAGCCGGGCGCGCAGGGTCGGCGCGTGCGGGCGGCCGGAGACTCCGGCGGCCGTGACGCGTTCCGGGTCGCGGGCGTCGCGCAGGTCGACGACGAGACCGTCGGCGTCCGAGGCGGCGAGCAGGTCCCCGGCGCCGGCGGGCGTGGTCAGCAGGATCTTGGCGCCGGGGGCCCGGTCGCGGACGCCGGGCACGTCGGCCGGGTCGTCGAGCAGGACGAGGTCGGCGTGCGCGGCCAGGGCGGGCCCGGACACGGCGACGACGGGGTGGCCCTGCGGCGGGCGGGCCACGTTGAGGGGGCCGGCGACGTCGTAGTGGCGGCCCCGGTGGTCGAGGCGGTGCATCGCGTCGAGGCGCCAGTACAGGCCGTCGGTGCGGTCGTGGACGTAGGCGTCGTCGTCGAAGCTGTCCCACAGGCCGCGGGCGACGTCGATCAGTTCGGCGGTCCGGCCCTCGGGGTCGCCGGTGCCGGCGAGCCAGCCGGTGCGGCCCCGGCCGAGGTGGTCGAGGGAGGCGACGATGCGGGCCACGTGGTAGGGCGCCTGGTCGGCGGGGAGCGCGGAGACGATCAGGCCGATGCGCTCGGTGCGGGCGGCGAGCGCGGCGGCGAGCGTGGTGGCGCGCCGAGCGCCCGGGCGCGCGGCGCGGCCCC
>NZ_JBHYTK010000001.1:12065-40927 GCF_042749255.1 Streptomyces sp. NPDC059524
CGCCGGGGCGGGGCCCGGGGGCGGGCCGCTTCGCGTCGTCGAGGATCAGGGCGTCGAAGCCGGCGGCCTCCGCGGCGCGGGCGACACCGGTGAGCGTGTCGAACGTGGCGCCGTCGGCGTGCGTGTCGATCCGGCCGGCGAGAATCGGGGCGCTCATGCGGTGGCTCCTGCGGGGACGTCGGTGGTGCGGGCCGGCGCGGGGGTGTCGAGGCCGAGGTTCTCGCGCAGCGTGCCGCCCTCATAGGAGGTGCGGTACAGGCCGCGGCGCTGGAGCTCGGGCACGACGTGGTCGACGAAGTCGTCGGCGGAGCCCGGCAGGTACGGGAAGTCGATGTTGAAGCCGTCGGCGCCGCGGCCGGTGAACCAGCTCTCCATGTGGTCGGCGAGCTGCTCCGGCGTGCCGACGACGATGTCGCCCATGAGCCGCAGGGCGAGGCCGCGGATCGACAGGTTCTCGGCGCGGGCGAGGCCGATGAGCCGCTCGGTCGTCGACTGGGACTGGTTGGTGTACGGGATGTCGGGCACGGGGCCGTCGATCGGGTAGGTGCTGAGGTCGACGTCGTCGCCGAGGAAGTCCTGGAGGGTGCGCAGCGCCACGTGGTCGTGGGTGAGGTCCTGAAGCTCCTGGAGCCGCTGCTTCGCCTCGGTCTCGGTGGCGGCGACGATCGGCGCGAGGGTGGGCCAGACGAGGACCTTCTCGGGGTCGCGGCCCTGGGCGGCGACGCGTTCCTTGAGGTCGGAGTAGAAGGCCTGGGCGTCGGGGAGCGTGTTGTGCCGGGTGAAGATCACCTCGGCGTGGCGGGCGGCGAACTCGCGGCCCACGGGCGAGGACCCGGCCTGGATGATGACGGGCCGGCCCTGCGGCGGGCGGGCGACGTCGAGCGGTCCGCTCTCGTCGAAGTGCGCGCCGTGGTGGTCGATCGGGCGGCCCTCGCTGTCCCAGAGCGCCTTGACGACCTCGATGAACTCCTGGGCCCGCTCGTAGCGCTTGCCGTGCTCCAGGTGCTCGGGGAAGCCGAAGTTCGCGGACTCCCACGGGGCGGCGGAGGTGACGACGTTCCAGCCGGCGCGGCCGCCGCTGAGGTGGTCGAGAGAGGCGAAGCGGCGCGCGATGTGGGCCGGTTCGTTGTACGTGGTCGTCGCGGTCGCGCACAGGCCGATGTGCTCGGTGGCCGCGGCGTAGGCGGCGAGCAGGGTCAGCGGTTCGAAGTGCTCGGTGCGCGAGGTGCGGCACAGCGAGTCCAGGCGGGTGCCCCACACGGCGACGATGTCGGCAATGAACACGGCGTCGAACAGGCCGCGTTCGAGGGTCTGCGCGTTCTTCTTGTGGAACTCGAAGTCGAGCTGGGCGTCCGCCTGGGTCGACGGGTGGCGCCAGGCGGCGACGTGGCCGCCGGGGCCGTCGATGATGCCGGCGAGCGTGATGCGCCGGCGGGGCGTGGTCATGTTCGGTGCTCTCCCTGGGTTCGGTGCGCGCGGCGTCAGCGGCGGACGGCGGAGGCGAGGATGCGGGCCAGGCGGCGGACGTTGTCGCCGGTCAGCATCGTCACGTGGTTGCCCGGTACGACCCGGATGGACAGGTCTTCGACGTGGTCCTCCCAGCCGAGGCCGGGCCGCGCGTGGAAGCGGTCGCTCTCGTCGTACTCGGTGCCCTTGCCGAAGCCGGTGTCGCCCGCGCGCAGCACGGTCGCGGGGCCGTCGTAGGGCCGGGGGCGGTAGCGCTGGACGGCCTCGACGCTGTCGCGCATGAGGGCGACCGGGTCGCCGCCGCCGTCGCCGCGCATCCAGTCGGCGATCTGGGCGATCTCGCTCAGATAGGAGGCGGAGCCGTCCGGTTCGGCGAGCGGGTCGGCGTCCGCGCCGGCGGTCGCGCCGGCCGGGCGTGCGCCGGGGCCCTCGGCGTCCGGTGCGGGGGTGCGGCCCTCGGCGACGGCCCGCAGCTGGTTGGCGAAGGATCCCTCGGCGTCGGCGTCGGTGAGTTCGCCGTCGGGCGCGCCCGCGTCGACGAGGAGGACCAGCGGGGGCCGGCCGCCCTCGGCGGTGATCAGCCGGGCCATCTCGTAGGCGATGACGCCGCCGCCGGAGAAGCCGCCCAGGACGATCCGCTCGCCCGCGTCGAGCGCGGGGCGCAGGGCCTCGACGTAGTGGTCGGCGAGCTGCTCGGCGGTGAGGTGGCGCGGCTCGGGTTCGTCGACGCGCGGGTCGCGGATGCCGACGAGCGCCTCGGGGCCCTCGTAGCAGTGGGCGAGCTGCGCGTAGCAGGCGACCTGGCCGCCCGGCGGGTGGACGAGGTAGACGGTGGTGGCACCGGGCTGCCCGGCGGGACGCAGGGGGACGAGGACGCCGCGGGGGGAAGTGGCGTCGTCGTCTCCGGGGTCCCGGCCGAGCAGCCCGGCGATCTGTCCCGCCCTGGGGTGGGCGAGGAGTTCGTCGAGACGCAGGGTGCGTCCGGATCGGGTGTTGATCTCGCGCAGCAGCCGCATCGCGAGGAGCGAGTGACCGCCGGCTTCGAAGAAGTGCGCTCCGGCGTCGAGGGGTTCGCTGCCGAAGACGGCCTCCCAGGCTTCCTTCACCAGGCGGGTGCTGGGTCCTTCGGGCCAGGTGACGTGCGCGCCGCCGGCCTCGCCGGTGCCCGGTTCGGCGCGCTCGGCCATGCGGGGCAGGTCGGCGGCGTCCAGGCCGGCGACGATGTCCCCGACCGTGGTCGCGTCGTCGGCGGTGTCCGGCAGCTCGCGCAGCAGGCGGGCGCACTGGGCGACGAGGCGGCCGGCGTCCCGGTCCGCGATCCGGCCGCGGTCGTGCACGGCGGTGAGGACGAGGCTGCCGTCCACGTCGCGGTGGGCGAGCAGGGTGACGGGGAACGCGGTCTGGGATCCGGCGGCCTCGGGGAGCTCGACGCGGATGTCGTGCGCGGCGAGGGCCGCCTCCAGGTCGTCGGAGGAGCGCGGGTAGTTCTCGAAGACGATGAGGCTCTCGACGAGCTTCTCGTCGGCCCGGCGCCCGCTCCACTCGTGGATCTGTCCGGTCGACACCCATTCGTAGGCGGCCATGTCGAGGGCCTGGTCGCGCAGTTCGGTCAGCAGCCGCGGCACGGTGTGGGCGGGGTCGACCTGGATGGTCATGGGGAGCGAGTTCATGAGCAGTCCGGGCAGCCGCTCGATCGAGTCGAGGGGGATGCCGCGGCCGGACACGGTGACGCCGAAGCCGACCGGGGCGACGCCGTCCGCTCCGGAGGCGCGGTACAGGAGCAGGGCCCACACGGCCTGGAGGGCGCTGGACTCGGTCGCGGCGCGGGCCGCGGCCCAGGCGCGCAGCCGGTCGGCCTCGGCCCGCTCGATGCGAACCTCGGCGCGGCCCCAGCCGTGCTCCTCGGTCGCGGGGCCGGGCAGGGCGGGCCGCACGGCCGGGGCGGCCGACGGGACGGCAGCCGACCAGAACTCCCGGGCGGGCGCGGTGTCCTGCTCGGCCAGCCAGCGCGCGTAGTCGCGGATGTCGGGGCGCCGTTCGCTGCCGGGCAGGTCGCCGCCGACGAGGTAGGCCCGGTAGAACTCCTGGAGCAGGACGGAGACGCTCCAGCCGTCCAGGAGCACGTGGTGGAAGGTGATCAGAACGCGGGTCGAGGGGGCGCCGTCGGCGTCCGGGCCGTCGGCGGCCGCGTCGTCGACGAGGGTGGCGCGCAGCAGGCCGGGCTCGCGCAGGTCGAAGCCGCGCTCCCGGTCCCGCTCCAGGAGTTCGTCCCAGTCGACGGTGCCGGCGGGGTGCCGGACGATCTCGGGGGTGACGCCTTCGTGCAGGACGAGGCGGGGGTCCTCGTCCCAGTCGAAGGCGGCCCGCAGGACCGTCTCGCGCTCGAACACGGACCGCCACGCGGCGGCGAAGCGCTCGGTGTCCAGGGCGCCGTACCAGCGCCAGTACAGCTGCTCGACGTAGCGGCCGGTGCCGCGGTGGGCGAGGGCGTCGAGGAGCAGGCCGTGCTGCTGCGGGGTGACGGGCACCGTCTCCGGCTCCTCGGCCGCGATCGGCAGGACGGCACCGGGCAGGTCATGGTCCTCCTCCCGTTCGACGGCGCTGCGGGGCGCGTTGCGGGCGGGGGCGACGGGGCGGCCGGGGGCGGCGATCTCGGCGGCGGACACGTCCTGCGGGTCGGCGCCGGCGAGGGTCGCGAGGACCCATCGCATCTGGTCGACGAGCGCCTCGACGCCCGCCTCGTCGACGCCGTCGGCGGGGCTGGGGACCCAGGTGAGCCCCATGCGCAGGCGGCCGCCGTGGACGATGCCGTACACCTCGATGCCGTACACGCGCTCGCAGCGTGCGGAGTGCTCGCGCGGGATGGGGCGGCCGGACATGGTGAAGCCGCCGTTGGGGCTCAACTGGTCGGCCTGGCCGTAGTAGTTGAAGCAGACGAGGGCGGGCGGCAGCGCCCGCAGGAGGGTGCGCAGGGCGGGGTCGTCGGAGAACTCGCGGCACGCGCCGAACCCGACGCCGCCCTCCGGCACCTCGGTCAGGCCCTGGGTGACCTCGGCGAGCCAGCCCTCCGGGTCCTGGGCGCGCTCGGCGGCCAGCACGACCGGGTGGATGGAGGTGAACCAGCCGACGGTGCGGAAGAGGTCGTCGCGGCCGTGCCGGCCGTGGGTCTCCACGTCGAAGGTCACCTGGCGGGTGCCGCGCCAGCGGGCGAGGGCCTGCGCGAAGGCGCCGGTCATCACCTGGTGCACCTGGAGGCCGAGGCGGCGGGGCAGCGGGCCGATGAGACGGGCGGTGGCCTCGGGGTCGAGCGCGAACTCGACGCGGCGGATGTCCCGTTCGTCGGGCGCGGGCGTGGTGAGCAGCAGGCTCTGCGCCGCGCCGCGGGCGTCGGCGAGGGAGCGCCAGTGGTCGGCCTCGCCGGGCCGGGCGGCGACGGCGGGCAGGGAGGCGACCCAGTCCTCGTAGCGGCACGCCTCGTCGGGCAGGGCGGGCAGGGCGCCGTCGGACAGGGAGGTGAGCGCGTGCTCCAGGTCCTCCAGGAGGATGCGCCAGGACACGCCGTCGACGACGAGGTGGTGGACGGCGATGAGGAGCAGGCCGTCGCTGTCGGGCCGGCGGTGGTCGTGCGCGAGCAGGGCCCGCACGTGCACGCCGTCGAGCGGGTCGAGGCTCGCCTCGATGTCCTCCAGGGCGCCGTCGAGTTCGGCGTCGTCGTGCACCTGGCACTCGCGCAGCACGTCGCGGGGCTCGTACGCGGCGAACGGGGCGGCGGCGATCATGCGGCCCTCGGCGTGGTCGCCGTCGGCGCCGGCCTCGAAGCGGGCGCTGAGCGCGGGGTGGGCGGCGACGACGGCCTGGAGGGCCAGGCGCAGCACGGTGGGGTCGACGGGCCGGTTCAGCTCCAGGAGCACCGACTGGTTCCACTGGTGGGCGTCGGTTCTGATGTGCCGGAAGAACCAGGACTGCACCGGCGCGAGCGGTGACGCGGCGCCGCGGGGCGCGGCGGGCGCGGGGGCCGGGGTCGTGGCGGTGGCACGGGCCGGTGCGGGCGCGGGCGCCGTCTCGTCCAGGTGGGCGGCGAGCGCGGCCAGGACCGGGTGCCGGTAGATGTCGCGCATGGTCAGGGTGAGTCCCTCGCGGCGCAGCCGGGACACCATCTGCATGGCGAGGATGGAGTCGCCGCCGGCCTCGAAGAACTGCGCGTCGTCCCGCGCCTCCCCCAGCAGCTCCCGCCAGACGGCGCGCACGGCGGGCAGCGCGGCGGGGGCGGCCGGGACCGTGGCCGCGACGGGGGTCACGGGCTGTGCGGGCTGTGCGATCTCGGCGTCCTTCTCGGGCTGTGCGGGCTGTGCGATGTCGGTGTCCGTCTCGGGCTGTGCCGGCTCGGCCGGCTGGTCGCCCTGCGCCGCGAGCCGGGCCAGGGCCTGCCGGTCGGTCTTGCCGTTCGGCAGGACGGGGATGACGGGGACGCGGTGGAGGTGAGCGGGGACCATGTGGGACGGCAGCAGCCGGGCCAGTTCCGCGCGCACCCGCGTCACCTCGGCGCTCGTCACCACGTGGGCGACGATCTGCAGGCTGCCGCCGGCGTGCCGGGACACCTGGACCGTGGCGTCCCGCACCTCGCGCAGCGACATCAACGCGCCGCGCACCTCGCCCAGTTCGACCCGGTTGCCGTTGATCTTCACCTGGTCGTCGAGCCGGCCCAGATGGGTGAGCGCGCCTCCGGGCAGCAGCCGGACCAGGTCGCCGGTGCGGTAGACGGTCTCGGTGCGCGGGCCGAGGTCCAGGGTGCGGTAGCGCTCCGCGGTGCGCTCGGGGTCGCCGACGTAGCCGTCGGAGACGGTGCCGCCGCCGATCCACAGCTCGCCCGGGGCCCCCGGCGGGAGTTCGCGCAGGGCCTCGTCGAGCACGTAGCAGCGGATGTTGTCGAAGGGGACCCCGATCGGCACGTCGGCGCGCCGGGTCCAGAAGGCGTCCTCGTCCCGGCTCCAGGAGAAGACCGTGGAGTACGAGGTCTCGGTCGGCCCGTACGCGTTGTGCAGCCGGGCCGGGTGCGCGGCCTCGAACGCGGCGCGCAGTTCGTTGGGCAGCGTCTCGCCCGTGGACACGACGGTGCGCAGCGTCCGGTTGCGCCGGAAGGCGTCCGCCTCGATGAGCAGCCGCAGTTGGGAGGGGACGGCGTGCAGCAGGGTGACGCCGTGGCGTTCGACTGCCTCGGCCATCACGTCGGGGTCGCGCTCGGCGTCCGGCGGCGCCACGATCAGCCGGGCGCCGGACACCAGCGCGACGAGCATCTCGTGGGCGCTGACGTCGAAGGTGAACGGGGCCTTGAGCAGCATCGCGTCGTCCGGCCCGATGCCGAAGTGGCGTACGGCGGCGAGGACGTCGGTGACCAGGGCGCGGTGGCTGAGCTGGACGCCCTTGGGCGTGCCGGTGGAGCCGGAGGTGTACAGGATGTGCAGGGCGTCGCCCGGGCGGGGGCCTCGTACGTCGGCCGTGCCGGGCCTGGCGAGCTCGTCCAGCGGGACCCGCTCGGGTCCGGCCGGGCAGGCCTGGGCCGTCTCGGGGTCGACGACGGCGAGCCGGATGCCGCTGCTGTCGACGATGTGACGGCGGCGTGCCTCCGGGTGGGCGGCGTCGATCGGCACGTAGGCGGCGCCGGTGCGCAGGATGCCGAGCATCGCGGCGACGGCCTCGTCGGTGCGCGGCAGCAGCACGCCGACCCGGTCCCCGGACCGCACACCGCGCGCGCTGAGCCCGGCGGCGTACGCCTCGATCCGGGCGTCCAGTTCCCGGCGGGTCCAGCGGCGGTCGCCGAACTCGACGGCGACGGCGTCCGGGTCGTCCTGGGCCGCCCGGCGGATCAGCGTGTCGATGTCGGTGTCGTCGAGCCGGTGGTCGGTGGCGTTGAGGAAGTCGAGGGTGGCGCGGGCGCGCGGCCCGATCCCGTCGAGGTCGGTGACGGCCGCGTCCGGGCGGCGCACCAGCTGCCGGGCCAGTTCGGTGACGTGGTCGGCGAACGCCTCGGCGGTGGCGGCCTCGATGCGCGTGGCGTCGTACTTGAGCCGGCCGCGCAGCGTGCCGCCGCCCTCGTACAGCTCCAGGGTGAGCAGGCCGAGGCCGGGGGTGGGCACGTCCTGGCGCCAGCGGGCGCGCAGTCCGCCGCGCAGCGCGACGCCCTCGTCGGCGGCGGTGCCCGGATCGGCCCAGCTGTGCATGACGAAGGTGCAGTTGAACGGGTCCGCGGTGGCGCCGCCGGGGGCCAGGCGGGCGATGCGCGGGAAGGGCAGGCGGGCGTGGTCGACGGCGCGGGCCAGTTCGGTCTGCACGCCGGTGACGAAGCCGGCGGCGGTCAGCTCCGGCTCCTGGGCCGGGGCGCGCACGAGGAGCGTGCGGACGAAGTAGCCGACGGTGTGGTCGAAGCGCGGGTCGGTGCGGGCGCCGAGCGGTACGCCGACGGTGGGCGCCTGCTGCCGGCCGTACGTGCCGAGGGCCTTGAGGTAGGCGGCGAGCAGCACGGCGGCGGCGCCGGCCCGGTGCGCGCGGGAGAAGCCGGTGATCTCCTCCCACAGGCCGGTGTCGAGCTCGAGCGGCACCATCGCCTCGCGCACGGTGTCCGCGCCCGGGGTGTCGAGCGGGAAGTCGACGGTGAGGTCGGCTCCGTCCAGCCGCTCGCGCCAGTACGCCGCGTCGGCGTCGGGGTGCGCGGCGGCCTCCTGGGCGCGGGCGGTGACGTAGGCGCCGAAGCCGGTGGGGGCCGGGCCGGTGACCTCTCCGTGCTCGTACGCGTCGAGGAGGTCGGCGAGGAGGAGGCCGGTGGACTCGCCGTCGACGACGACGTGGTGCACGACGAGGAGCAGGGTGTGGTGCTCGGGCCCGTGGGCGACGAGTACGGCGCGCAGGACACCCGAGCCCTCCAGGTCGAGGGTGCGGCGGGCCTCGGCGAGCAGGTCGGCGGCGTGCGCGGCGCCCGGGGCGTCGCGGCGTTCCAGGTGGGGGGTGCGGGCCGGGTCGAGGTCGAGGCGGGGCAGTCCGTCGCCGTCGTCGTCGCGGACCCGCGCGGACAGCAGCGGGTGGCGGGCGACGAGCCGGGCGAGCGCGTCCCGCAGGGCGGGGACGTCGAGGGGGCCGCGCAGGTCGACGGCGAGCGGCACGTTGTAGGGCGAGTTCTCCGGATCGGCCCGGTGCTGGAGGAGCAGGCCGAGCTGGTCCTCGGTCAGGGGTACGGTTCCCGCCTCGTCCGCCCCGCGGCCGGCGGTCTCGGCGGTCTGCGCGCCTGAGGGCTGGAGCATGGTCATCGGGTGTCTCCTGAGTCGGAATTCCGAGGCTTGGGTTCCTCCGGGCACACCTCGGCCCGGTGGTCCGCACCGTCCGGGCACGAGTGTGGTGCGCGCCGCCGACACGACGCTGACGTGCGGCTGATGTGTGGCGGGGCTGCGGGGGCGGACGTCAGGTGCGGCCCGAGCGGGCCTCGACCAGGGCTGCGAGACGGTCCAGGCCGACGGCGATCTCCCGCGGGGTCAGCACGGAGCAGGAGAGCCGGAGCTGGTTCAGCCCTCCGGTGCCGGCGTAGAAGTGGTGCATGGGGGTCCACAGCACGCCGAAGCGGCGGGCGGACTCCTCCAGGGCCTGTTCGTCGGCGACGAACGGGACGCTCACCACGGCGAAGAGTCCGCCGGCGGGCACGTTCCAGCTCACGCCGCTGTCGCCGTCGCGCGGGAAGCGGGCGGCGAGGCCGTCGAGCAGCGCGCGCAGGTTGCGGCGGTAGACGGCGGCCTCGCGGGCGCAGGCGCGTTCCATGCTGCAGTCGTGCTCGAGCAGGAGTCCGCCGATCGCGGCCTGGGCCAGCGCCGAGGTGTTGAGCGTGAACATGCTCTTGAGCTTGGCGAGCTGGTCGGCGAAGAGTCCGCCCTGCGCGACGGGCTGGTCCGCGACGACGTACCCGATCCGGGCCCCCGGGTAGGCGGTCTTGGCGTACGAGCCGATGTAGACGACGCGGCCGGCGGTGTCGAGGGACTTGAGGGTGGGCAGCCGTCCCTGGCCGTCGTGGAACATCGAGTACGGGTTGTCCTCGATCAGCAGGATGTCCGTCTCCTCGGCGACCCGCAGCAGTCGCCTGCGGTCGTCGAGGGACATCCGGGAGCCGCCCGGGTTGGCGAAGTCGGGGATGACGTAGCAGGCGCGCGGGCGCAGGCCGTCGGCGCGGGCGCGGGCGACGGCGCGGGCCAGCTCCTCGGGGTCGAGGCCGTCCGCGCCCTCGGGCACCAGGCGCACGGTGGTCTCGGTGAGGCGGGCCGCGCCGGTGAACCCGACGTAGGTCGGCACGGCCGCGAACACGACGTCGTCGGCGTCGCGGCGCAGGGCCCGCAGCAGCAGGACCATGGCCTCCTGGCAGCCGGTGGTCACGACCACCGCCTCCGGGGCGGCCGTGACGGCCTCGTCCGTCAGGAGCTGCCGCACGATGAGCTCGTTGATGATCCCCTTGGTGGGCCCGTACTGGAACAGGGTGCGGCGCACCCCTTCCTCGTCCAGGCCGCGTTCCTGCTCCAGGTAGCGGGTGTAGCGCCGCAGGTGGCGGTGGAGCGCCTCGGTCCGGTAGTGGCCCTCGTAGGGGCGGCCGGCGGCGAAGGACACGGCGTCGGGGTGGTCGCCGGTGATCTCGTTGAGCAGCGTCATCGAGGTCAGGGCCGGGTCGGTGAGGCTGGCGTGGAGGTCGGAGGTGGCCAGCAGGGGCGCGGCCCGCGGGGAGTCGAGCAGCGCGGCCGAGGTCACGCCGCGGCCCCGTCCATGGCGTCGGCCAGGGACTTGGGCCGCATGTCGGTCCACTGCTCGCCGATGTGGGCGAGGGCGCTCTCGCGGTCGGTGGCCGGAAGGGCGACGGTCCATCCGGCGGGCACCTCGGCGAAGGACGGCCACAGCGAGTACTGGGCCTCGTGGTTGACCAGGACCAGGTAGGTGCCTTCGGCGTCCTCGAAGGGGTTGCTCATGACGGTCTCCCGGTTGCTCGTGCTGGACGGGTCGGCTGTGCCGGGACCGCGTGTGCAGCGGTCCCCGTCCAGGCTGGCCCGGTCCGCCGACGCGGGGCTGACATGTCGCTGACGAGGTCGTCGACGAGCTCGAGGAGGACGGGCGCGGGCTCCTCGGCCAGGTGGAAGTGGCCGCCGCGGAAGGTGCGGTGGCGGATGTCCCCCGTGGTCGCGAGGGCCCATCCGGCCGCCTCCTCTGCGGTGAGTTCGGGGTCGGCCAGGCCCCGGTGCACGGTCACCGGCAGAGCGGGCACGGGCCCGGGGCGCCGGGTGTAGGTCTCGGCGAGCGCGTAGTCGGCGCGGGCGGTGCGCAGGACGAGGTCCAGCAGGTCGGGGTGGGCGAGGACCTCGTCGGGGACGCCTTCGAGGCGGCGCAGTTCGGCGAGGAGCTCGGCGTCGGTGCCCAGGTGGACCGTGCCGGGCCGGACGCGGTGCGGCGGCGGCATGCCGGACACGGTCAGACGCATCGGCGCGTGCCCCGTGGCCACCAGGCGCAGCGCGGTCTCGTGGGCGACGAGGGCGCCGAGGCTGTGCCCGTACAGGGCGACGGGGCGGTCGAGGAGCGGCAGCAGGGCTTCGGCGGCGGCGTCGGCCAGGGCGTGCAGATCGGTGTGTGCGGGCTCGCCGATGCGGTCGGCGTGGCCGGGGTACTGGGCGGCCCGCAGCTCGACGGTGTCGGGCAGCAGGCCGGGCCAGCCCCAGTAGGCGGACGCGGAGCCTCCGCCGTGCGGGAAGCAGACGAGGCGGGCCCGCGCGTCCGGCCGGGGCACGGGGCAGCGGTACCAGTGCGCGGCAGTGTTCACGCGGCGGCCCCCGAGGTCCGGGGCGTCGCGGGCCACTCCAGGCGCTCCACGGCGTCGAGGATGCGCCCGACGTCGGGCAGGTAGTGGCCTTCGAGCAGCGGGGCGGGGTAGGGCACGTCGAGGCCGGTGACGCGGCGCACGGGCGCCTCCAGGTGGTAGAAGCAGCGTTCGGTGATGCGTGCCGCGATCTCGGCGCCGGGCCCGGCGAAGCCGTGGGCCTCGTGGACGACGACGGCGCGGCCGGTGCGGCGGACGCTGGCGGCGACCGTGTCCTCGTCGAACGGGGACAGGGTGCGCAGGTCGACGACCTCCAGGCTGCGGCCGTGCTCGGCGGCGGCCTCGGCTGCGGCGAGGGCCACGGGCAGGGTCGGTCCGTAGGTGACGAGGGTGGCGTCGGTGCCGGGCCTGCGGATCGCGGCCCAGCCGAGCGGCCCGGTGTCGACGGGCAGCGCCACCTCGTCCTTCTGCCAGTACAGGCGCTTGGGTTCGAGGAAGACGACCGGGTCGGGCGAGGCGATGGAGCGGCGCAGCAGCGAGTACGCGTCGGCGACGGTGGCGGGTGTGACGACGGTGAGGCCGGGGGTGGCCATGTAGTAGATCTCGGAGGAGTCGCTGTGGTGCTCGACGCCGCCGATGCCGCCGCCGTAGGGGATGCGGACGGTCAGCGGCAGCGGCAGGGCGCCGCGGGTGCGGGAGCGGAACTTGGCGACGTGGCTGACGAGTTGCTCGAAGGCGGGGTAGGCGAAGGCGTCGAACTGCATCTCGACGACGGGCCGGTAGCCGTACATGGCCATGCCCACGGCGGTGCCGATGATCGCCGACTCGGCGAGCGGTGTGTCGAAGCAGCGTTCCTCGCCGAACTCCTCGGTCAGCCCGTCGGTGACGCGGAAGACGCCGCCGAGCGTGCCGACGTCCTCGCCGAGGACGAGGGTGCGGTCGTCCTCGCGCATCGCGTGCCGCAGGGCCGTGTTGAGGGCCTTGGCCAGGGTGACGGTGGGGGGCGTCATCGGTGCTCTCCTCCTCGCTCCGCGGCGGCCCCGCCCCCGTCGGCCTCGTCGGCCGCACCGGCCAGGAGCGCGGCCTGCTCGCGCAGGTGGTGCGGCGGCTGGTGGTAGACGTGGCGGAGCATCTCCATCGGGTCGCGGCGGGGCGGCTCGGCGAAGTCCCGGCGCAGGGCCGCCGTCAGCGCGTCGGCGGACGCGGCGGTCTCGGCGATGCCGGCGGCGTCGAGCAGCCCGTCGTCGAGAAGGGTCCGCTCGAGGCGGGCGACCGGGTCCTTGGCGGACCAGGCGGCCACCTCGTCGGCGGAGCGGTAGCGGGTGTCGTCGTCGGCGTTGGTGTGGGCCTCGAGGCGGTAGGTCATCGCCTCGATCAGGGTGGGGCCCGCGCCGGCGCGGGCGCGGCGGGCCGCCTCGGTGACGGCGGCGTGCACGGCGAGGGCGTCGTTGCCGTCGACCTGGACGCCGGTGGCGCCGTATCCGGGTGCCTTGTCGGCGAGGCTGCGGGCCGCGGTCTGCTTGGCGATCGGGACGCTGATCGCGTACTGGTTGTTCTGGACGAAGAACACGACGGGGGCGCGGCGCACGGCCGCGTAGTTGACGGCCTCGTGGAAGTCGCCCTCGCTGGTGGCCCCGTCCCCGATGTAGGCGAGGGCGACCACGTCGTCGCCGCGCATCCGGGCCGCGTCGGCGAGCCCGGCCGCGTGCAGGCACTGGGTCGCGAGCGGGGTGCACTGGGGGGCGGTGCGGTGGGCGACCGGGTCGTAGCCGCAGTGCCGGTCGCCGCGGAAGAGGGTGAGGACGTCCTCGGCGAGGATGCCGCGGGTCAGCAGGGCGACGCTCTCCCGGTAGGTCGGGAAGATCCAGTCGGTGGGCCGCAGGGCGAGCACCGAGCCGGTCTGGCAGGCCTCCTGGCCGCGCGAGGAGGGGTAGACGGCGAGCCGGCCCTGCCGGGTGAACGCGGTGGCGGTCCGGTCGAAGGCGCGGCCGACGACCATCGCCCGGTACAGGCGCAGTGCGGTACGGGCATCGGCCGGGGCCCGCGGGGCGGCGGGCGGCGCGGGCGCGTCGAGCACCGTCATCGCTGACCGCCGCCGCTCGTCTTCCGGTTCCGGTGGATCCAGGTGCGCTCGAGGGTGGTGATCAGTGCGGGGCTGTGCAGCTGGCGGGACTGCTCGTAGGCGTACTGGGCGAGGTAGCGGCGGAACAGGTCGAGGGGCTCCTCGACCATGGTGAGCATGCGCCGGTTGGCGCCGACGGCGGGGTGGTCGAGGTGTTCCGCCGCCGCGCGGACCGCGGTGTCCATGGCGTCCGCGGGCACGGTCTCGTCGACGAACAGCGAGGCCTCGGGGTCGGTGGCGCGCAGCTTGTGGCCCCAGAAGACGAGGCGCCGCGAGAGCCGCGAGCCGGTCGAGTGGAGCAGCCGCATGTTGGCGAGGCCGGGGACCAGGCCCTCCTCCATGGCCGGCAGGCTGAACCATGCGTCGTCGGCGGCGACGACCCGGTCCATGGTGGGCAGGATCTGCATGCCGCCGCCGATGGCGAAGGCGTCGACGGCCGCCACCCACGGCTTGTCGGCGTCGGGCCACCAGCCCTCCCCCGCCGTGTCGTCGAGGCACAGGCCGCGCACGAACTTGGCGATGTAGCCGGCCTCGCGGCGCAGCAGGAAGCCGAGGAGCGTGATGTCGCCGTGGTAGAGCTGCGTGAGGTTGATGCCGGCGCTGAAGACGCGCCGGCCCGCGTGGGCGGGGTGGGACTGGGGGGCGCCGCGCAGCACGCCGACGTGGCTGGCCGGGTCGAGCAGCACCAGGTCGGTGCCGGTCTCCAGGGCCTCGACGGCGGCGTCGTCCTCGGCGTTGAGGAACTCGTCGTTGCACAGCTCCAGGTGGGCGATGCCGTCCTGGCGGGTGACGGTGGCGATGCCGAGGTCGGCGCGGCCGGTGAGCTGGAAGTCGAGGAGGGCGGCGCGGGCCCGCTCGGTGGGGCGGAGCATGGAGCGCAGCAGGTGGTTGCCGGCCGTCGGGGCGTTGAGGACGGCCTGGAAGAAGGTGCCGAGGGCGACCTCCCAGCCTTCCTTGTTGCGCTGCATGTGCCGTGCGTCGTCGGCGAGTTGGGCTGCGGTGGGGACGAGGCCGGGGAAGCGGGCGGCGGCGAGGGAGGTCAGTTCGTCCAGGCGCGGGTGGCGGGTGAGGCCGTCGGTGAGTTCCGCGTAGACGCCCTCGGCGTGGGCGGCGAGGAACCGTCGGCGCAGGGCGTCCGCCGCGGCGTGCAGGGCGGCCGCGTCCCGCTGCTGGGCCGCGCTGCGGGCGACGCGCGGCGGCAGGGCCTCGATCAGGCGCGCGGTGGACTCCAGGTGGTCGCCGACGGGGCCCCGGTCGCGGTCGAGGTCGCCGGTGAGGGCCGGTGGGCGGCCGGGTTCCGTGTGCAGGAGCACGGCGGTTCCCGCGGAGGTGGTCGACGGGGTCGGGGCGGCGAGCGTGGGTGTGCGCACGGTGTGTCTCCGATCGTTCAGTGGCCGGCCCGCGGGGCGCGGCGGTCCGCCAGGGTGCGTGCGATCCGGCCGAGGGCCTCGGGCCGGGCGAGGCCGGCGTGGTCGGTGTCCAGGTGGTGCTCCTCGACCCGGCCGGACACGTAGGGGCTCCAGTTGCCGGGGGTGAGCGCGGGGTCGGTGCGGCCGACGGTGGCGCCGAAGAACACCAGGTCGCCGTCGAACCGGGCGGGCCGGAAGTCGGCGATGAGCCGCGTGTTGTTGAGGAAGACGGTGACCATGCGGGTGACCGAGGCGTCGTCGAGATGGGCGAGCGCGCTGCCGGTCTCGCCGAGCCGTTCGAGGACGGCGGCGCGTTCCAGGGGTGCGTCGCCGAAGGCCTCGGCGCGGTCGACTCCCGCGGCGTTGAGCAGGATCGCGAGGACCTGTTCCTCGCCGACCTCGTGCTCGGTGCCGTCGTAGGCGTCGGGGTAGCCGTCGAGGACGGCGAGGAGGCTGACCTCGGCGCCCTCTTCCTGGAGCCGGGTGGCGACGGCGTGGGCGACGAGGCCGCCGAAGGACCAGCCGAGGATCTCGTAGGGGCCCTCGGGGACGGTCTTGCGGATCTGGTCGGCGTAGTCGCGGGCCATGGCGTCGATGTCGGCGGGCAGCGGCTCCTCCTGGCTCAGGCCGCGGGCCTGGAGCGCGTACAGGGGCTGCTCGCGGTCGATGTGGCGCAGCAGTCCGGAGTAGATCCAGCCGAAGCCGCCGGCCGGGTGGACGCAGAACAGCGGGGTGCCGCCGCCGCCCGCGCGCAGGGGCAGCACGACGCCGAACGGGTCCTGCCGGCCGCCCGGTTCGCCGTCGATGCGCGCGGCGAGCGCGGCGACGGTGGGGGCTTCGAAGAGGGTGCGTACGCCGATGTCGCCGCCGAGTTCGGCGCGGACGCGTCCGGCGAGGCGGGTGGCGAGCATGGAGTGGCCGCCGAGTTCGAAGAAGTTGTCGTCGATGCCGACCCGTTCGGCGCCGAGGACCTCGGCGAACAGCCGGCACAGCAGTTCCTCGCGCGGGCCGCGGGGCAGCCGTCCGGTGCCGCCGCCCCACACGGGTTCGGGCAGGGCGGCGCGGTCGAGCTTGCCGTTCGGGGTGACCGGCAGGGAGGTCATGGGCACGAAGGCGGCCGGGACCATGTAGTCGGGCAGCGACTGTTCCAGTTCGGCGCGGAGTTCGCCGGTGGGCACGTCCTCGCCGACGAGGTAGGCGACGAGGGCCTTGTCCCCGCCGGGTCCGGGGCGGGCGACGACGGCGGCGCGGGTGACGGCGGGGTGGGTGGCCAGGGCGGTCTCGATCTCGCCGGGTTCGACGCGGAAGCCGCGGATCTTGACCTGCTGGTCGGACCGGCCGAGGAACTCCAGGAGGCCGCGGGCGCCGCGCCGGGCGATGTCGCCGGTGCGGTACATGCGTCCGCCGACGTCGCCGAAGAGTTCGGCGTACGGGTCGGCCGTGAACCGCTCGGCGGTGCGGGCCGGCTGGTCGAGGTAGCCGCGGGCGAGGCCGGCGCCTGCGATGTACAGCTCACCGGGGACGCCGGGCGGCACGGGCCGCAGGCGCTCGTCCAGGACGTAGGCGCGGGTCTCGTCCAGGGGGCGGCCGATGGGCACGGCGGCCGGGACCTGTCCGGCCTCGGTGAAGCGGTGCCAGGTGCAGCCGAGGGTGATCTCGGTCGGCCCGTACAGGACCTTGACGGTGGTGCCGGGGCAGGCTTCGAGGACGCGGCGCACGGCGGTGGGCGACACGACGTCGCCGCCCGTCCACACGTCCTTGACGCCCGCGAAGACCTCGGGGGCCTCGTCGGCGACCACACCGAGCAGCCCGGCCGTCAGCAGCAGCGACGTGACGCCCTGCTCGGCCAGGACGCCGCGCAGGGCGTGCGCGTCGATGTTCCCGGGCGGCGCGACGACGATGCGGCCGCCGGCCAGGAGGGGGCTCCACAGTTCGTAGGTGGAGATGTCGAAGGCGTAGGGGCTGTGCATGAGGACGCGGGAGTCGGCGGTGGTCTCCCAGCAGCGGTCCACGGCGAGGGCGATGGCGTCGCGGTGGGTGATGCCGATGCCCTTGGGCACGCCGGTGGATCCGGAGGTGTACATGATGTACGCCAACTGGTCGGGCAGCACGGAGACTTCGGGGGCGTCGGTGCGCTCGGCGCCCGGTCCGTCGTCCGGGGTGAGGGTGGGGACGCCCAGGCGTGCGGCGGTCGCGGCGTGCGTGTCGTCGGTGAGCAGGAGGGTCGCCCCGGTGTCGGACAGCACGTGCCGCATCCGGTCCTCGGGGTAGCCGGTGTGCAGCGGCACGTAGGCTCCGCCCGCCTTGAGGACGGCGAGCGTGGTGACGACGAGGTGCGCGGAGCGTTCCTGGAGGACGGCGACGGGGGTTCCCGGGCGGACGCCGTCGGCGACGAGGCGGTGCGCCAGCGCGTTGGCGCGGGCGTCCAGGGCGGCGTAGGTGAGGGTCGTGCCGCCGGGTTCGGTGACGGCGACGGCGTCCGGAGTGGCGGTGGCGCGCTCCGCGACGCGGCGCGGCAGTGAGGCGTCGGCGGCCTCCCGGCCGGGGCGGTGTGCCGTGTCGTTCCAGCCGGTGAGGACCAGGCTGCGCTCCCCCGCGCCCAGGACGGGCACGTCGGTGATGCTCATGTCGGGGTCGGTGGAGACGTAGCGCAGGAAGGAGATCAGGCGGTCGGTGAGCGCCTGGGCGGTCGCCGCGTCGAACAGGTCGGTGCTGTACTCGAGCACGGCGTCGATGCCCTGGGGCTCGCCGTCCGTGTGCCGTTCGGCCAGGTTGAACGTCAGGTCGAACTTGGCGGCGCCGAGGGCGACCACCTCGGGCCGCACGGTGAGGCCGGGCAGCTCCAGGACGGCTTCCGGGGTGTTCTGGAGAGCCAGCAGCACCTGGAAGAGCGGGTGCCGGGAAAGAGAGCGCCCGGGGCTGAGCTCCTCCACGAGCTTGTCGAAGGGCACGTCCTGGTTGGCGTACGCGGCGAGGTCGAACTCGCGGACGCGGTCGAGGAGTTCACGGAAGCTGGGGTCGCCGGAGGTGTCGGTGCGCAGCACGAGGGTGTTGACGAAGAAGCCGACGAGGTCGTCGAGGGCGTCGTCGGTGCGGCCCGCGATCGGGCTGCCGACCGGGATGTCGGTGCCCGCCCCGTGCCGGGTGAGGACCGCGGACAGGGCGGCCTGGAGCACCATGAAGAGGCTGGCGCCGTTGGAGCGGGCCAGGTCGAGCAGTTGCCGGTGCAGGGCGGGGTCGAGGGTGCGGAAGACGGCTTCGCCACGGTGCGCGGGGACGGCCGGGCGGGGCCGGTCCGCGGGCAGTTGCAGCTCGTCGGGCAGGTCGGCCAGTGCTTCCTTCCAGTAGGCGTTCTGCCGGGCGACGGTGCTGGCCGGGTCCGTCGCGTCGCCGAGCACCTCGCGCTGCCACAGCGTGTAGTCGGCGTACTGCACGGGCAGCGGCGCGTACTCGGGGGCGCGGCCGGCGCGGCGGGCGTCGTAGGCGGTGACGAGGTCGCGGGTGAGCGGGGCGAGCGACCAGCCGTCACCGGCGATGTGGTGCATGAGCAGCAGCAGAACGTGCTCCCGCTCGCCGACGCGGAACAGGACGGTCCGCAGGGGCAGGTCGGTGGTGAGGTCGAAGGAGTGCCGTGCGGCGGCGGCGAGTTCGGTGGCGAGCCCGTCCTCGGTGGTGTCGCACAGGTGCAGGACGGGGCGGGCCTCGTCCGGGGCGAGGATGTGCTGGCGGGGGCCGCCGTCCTCGTCCTCGGGGAAGACGGTGCGCAGGGTCTCGTGGCGGGCCGTCACGTCGGCGAGCGCCGCTTCGAGGGCTTCCGCGTCCAGGGTGCCGGTCAGGCGCAGGCCCACCGGCATGTTGTAGCCGGGGTCGCCGCCGGTGAGCCGGCCCAGGAACCACAGCCGCCGCTGGGCGGGCGACAGGGGCAGGGTGTCCGGCCGGGGCCTGGACACGAGGGCGGGACGGCTCCGGCCGTGCTCGGCCGCGGCCACGGCCTCGGCGAGCCGTGCCACGGTGGGCCCTTCGAACAGGTCGCGCAGCGAGATCTCGGCGCCCAGGACGGTACGGACGCGGCTGAGCAGGCGGGTGGCGAGCAGGGAGTGTCCGCCGAGGTCGAAGAAGTTGTCGTCGATGCCGACCCGTTCGGCGCCGAGGACCTCGGCGAACAGGCCGCACAGGACCTCCTCGCGCGGGTCGCGCGGGGCGCGGCCGGCCGCGTCGGGGGCGTCCGGGGCCGGCAGTGCCGCGCGGTCCAGCTTGCCGTTCGGGGTGAGCGGCAGCTCGTCCAGGGCGATCCAGGCGGAGGGCACCATGAAGTCGGGCAGCTTCGTGGCGAGGCGGGCGCGGACCTCGGTGAGGTCGACGCCGTCGCGGGTAACGAGGTAGGCGACGAGGCGGTCGCCGTGCGGGACGGCGGCGGCGCGGACGACGCCCGGGTGGGCGGTGAGCTCCGCCTCGACCTCGGCGGGCTCCACGCGGAAGCCACGGATCTTGACCTGGTGGTCGACGCGCCCGGCGAACTCCAGCAGGCCGTCGGCGTTCCAGCGGCCGAGGTCGCCGGTGCGGTACATGCGGGTGCCGGGGGCGCCGAACGGGTCGGCGACGAACCGCGCCGCGGTCTGGGCGGGCTGCCCCAGGTAGCCGCGGGCGACGCCCGCGCCCGCGAGGTACAGCTCGCCGGTGACGCCCGGCGGCACGGGGCGCAGGGCGCTGTCGAGGACGTAGACGCGGTCGTGGTCGACGGGGCGTCCGATCGGCGCGGAGGCCGGCCAGTCGGCCGGGTCGGCGGGCAGGGTGTGGGTGGTGACGGCGTGCGTCTCGGCGGGGCCGTACACGTTGTGCAGGCGCCGGCCGGGGAGCGCGTGGGCGAGGTCGCGGACGCGGGCGCTGGGGGTGAGGGCCTCGCCGCCCTGGAGGATGTCGGTGAGCCGGGGCAGGGTGCGGCCCGCCTCGGCGGCGGCCTCGGCGACGGCCTCGACGACGAGGTTCGGCGCGAAGAGCTCGGACACCTCCTGCTCGTCGAGCCAGGCGGCGAGGAGTTCGGCGCTGTGCCGCACGTCCTCGGACGGCACGACCAGGGCCTTGCCCATGACCAGCGGGGAGAGGATCTCCTGGACGGAGAAGTCGAAGCCGATGGCGGTGAACTGGGCGGTGCGCACACCGGCCGCGCCGGGGAAGCGGCGGGCGTGCCAGGTCAGCAGGTTCTCGAGGCCGCTGCCGGGCATGACGACGGCCTTGGGCGTGCCCGTGGAGCCGGACGTGTAGATGACGTACGCCGGATGCTGCGGCAGCAGCGCCGACGCCCGCTCACCGTCCGTCAGATCCCCGTCCGCGTACCCCTCAAGACCCGACGGCATCGCATCGAGCACCAGGGCCGGGGACGCGTCCTCCAGCATGAACGCGATCCGCTCCGCCGGATACGACACATCCACCGGCAGATACGCGCCACCCGCCTTCAGCACCGCCAGCAGCGCCACATACAGATCCAGCGAACGCGGCATGCGCAGAGCGACCACGCTCTCCGGGCCCACACCCCGCTCCACCAGATACCGCGCCAGCCGGTTCGCCCGCGCGTTCAGCTCCGCGTAGGTGAGCGACGCGTCGTCGTGCACCAGTGCCAGGGCGTCCGGCGTCCGCGCCACTTGGCGTTCGAAGAGCTCCGGGACGCGCGCGTCCTCGGTCCGCTCCGTCGCCTCGGTCTCGTTCCAGTCCTCGAGGACCCGCCGGCGTTCGGCGGGGTCGAGGAGTTCGATGCGGTTCACGCGGGCGCCGGGGTCGTCCGCGACGGCTTCGAGGAGGCGCAGCAGCCGGTCGACGAGGGCCTGGGCGGTGCTCCGCTCGAACAGGTCGGTGCTGTACTCCAGGGCGGCGCGGACGCCGCCGGGCGCGCCGTCGCCCGCGCGCAGTTCGACCATGCTCAGGTGCAGGTCGAACTTGGCGACGCCGACGCCGACGGCAAGTGCCTCGGCGGTGAGGCCGGGCAGGGTGAGGCGGGCCTCGCCGCTGTTCTGGAAGGCGAGCATGACCTGGAAGAGCGGGTGCCGGGACAGGGAGCGCTCGGGGCGCAGCCGTTCCACGAGCTTCTCGAAGGGCACGTCCTGGTTGGCGTAGGCCGCGAGGTCCGTCTCCCGTACGCGGTCGACGAGTTCGGCGAAGGTGGGGTCGCCGGAGGTGTCGGTGCGCAGCACGAGGGTGTTGACGAAGAAGCCGACGAGGTCGTCGAGGGCGTCGTCGGTGCGGCCCGCGATCGGGCTGCCGACCGGGATGTCGGTGCCGGCGCCGTGCCGGGTGAGCAGGGTCGCGAACGCGGCCTGGAGCACCATGAACAGGCTGGCCCGGCGTTCGCCGGCGAGGGCGGCGAGCCGCTGGTGCAGGGCGGGTTCGATGAGGAACGGCACCTGGTCGCCGCGGTGGGTGGCGACCGCGGGGCGGGGCCGGTCGGTGGGCAGCCGCAGCTCCTCCGGGATCCCGTTCAGGGCCTCGGCCCAGTGGGCGAGCTGGCGGGCGTGGCGGCTGTCCGGGTCGTGCTCGTCGCCGAGCAGTTCGCGCTGCCAGAGCGTGTAGTCGGCGTACTGGACCGGCAGCGGCGCGAAGTCGGGGGCGCGGCCGGCGCGGCGGGCGGCGTAGGCCTCGGTGAGGTCGCGGGCGAGCGGCGGCCAGGACCAGCCGTCACCGGCGATGTGGTGCATGAGCAGGAGCAGGACGTGCTCCCGCTCGCCGAGCTCGAACAGGGAGGCGCGCAGGGGCGGTTCGTGGGCGAGGTCGAAGCCGCGGCGGGCGGCCTCGGCGAGGTCGGCCTCCAGCCCTTCGACGGTGGCGGTCCGGGTCTCGAGGGCGGGGGTGGCCGGTTCGAGGATCTGCTGGCGCGGGACGCCGCCGCGCTCGGGGTAGACGGTGCGCAGCGCCTCGTGGCGGGCGGTGACGTCGCCGAGGGCGGCGCGCAGGGCGTCCCGGTCCAGGTCGCCGGTCAGGCGCAGGCTCATCGGGATGTTGTAGGTGGCGCTGGGGCCCTCCATGCGGTGCAGGAACCAGAGCCGGTACTGGGCGAAGGACAGCGGCACCTCGTCGGGGCGGGTACGGGCGGTCAGGGCGGGCCGGGCCTCCTGGGCGCCGTCGATGCGTTCGGCGAGCGCGGCGACGGTGGGGGCCTGGAACAGGTCGCGGACGGCGAGTTCGGCGCCGAGCACGGTGCGGATGCGGCTGAGCAGACGGGTCGCGAGGAGCGAGTGACCGCCGAGGTCGAAGAAGCTGCGGTCGATGCCGACGCGGGGCAGGCCGAGCACCTCGGCGAACAGGGTGGAGAGGATCTCCTCGCGCCGGGTGCGCGGCTCCTGTCCGGTGGCCTCGGCGCCCTGGTCGGGGGCGGGCAGGGCGGCCCGGTCGAGCTTTCCGTTGGCCGTCAGGGGCAGCGCGTCGAGCATCACGTAGGCGGCGGGGGCCATGTGGGCGGGCAGCCGCTCGGCGACGAGGTCGCGCAGAGCGCCGGTGAGCCGGGTGTCCTCGCCGCCGCGGGCGGGGTCGTTGGCGAACGGCCGGGCCTCGCCGCCGCGCGGCAGGTGGGCCGGGCCGTCGCCCCGGTACGCGTCGAAGGTGTCGTCGCGGGCGCCCCAGGTGCACCGGGCGCCGAGGGCGTGGAGGGTGTCGGGGTCGAGGGCCTCGGCGGGCAGCGGCCCGTCGAGCAGTCCGGCGGCCTCGGCGGCGGCCGGCCCGTCGAGCGCGCGCAGGGCGGCGCTCTCGCGAACGAGGCGGGCGTTGGGGATGCCGGTGATACGGAGGGGGCCGCCGTGGCGCAGCGCCTCTTCGAGGGCGTCGGCGGTGTCGAGGTCGGTGCCCCAGACGAGGGTCCGCTCTCCCCCGGCCTTGCGGTCGTCCTGGCCGGCGCCGTCGGCGGGGGCCCGGCGCAGCGTGACGTCGTAGCGGTGGCGGCTCATCTCGTTGTGGTGGGAGCCGGCGCGCAGGGTGATGTCGGCGCCGGCGAACAGCGGCTCGCGCGCGGCGAGATCCGTGAAGAAGTCGGGGTCGAGGAGGAGTTCCTTCTCGGTGGTCAGGGACTGCTCGACGGCGGCGCGCACGGCGGCCGGGTCGGCGAAGGCGCCGGCGCGGCGCAGTTCCACGGCGGTGCGGAAGGTGCGCAGGGTGCGCAGGTTGCGGACGTCGCCGAGGAAGACGGTGCCGCCGGGGACCAGGAACCGGGCGGTGGCGCGCAGCACGTCGGCGAGGTAGTCGGCGTTCGGGAAGTACTGGACGACGGAGTTGACGACGACGGTGTCGAAGCAGCCCTCTGGCAGGCCCTGCGTCTCGTGCGCGGCGCCCGCGCGCACGGTGACCTTCCCGGCCAGGTCGGGCCGGGTCTCCAGGCGGGCACGGAGCTGGTCGACGACGCTCGCGGACAGGTCGGTGCCCCAGTACTCGCTCACGTGCGGGGCCACCTGGGAGAGGATCAGGCCGGTGCCGCAGCCGATCTCCAGGACCCGGCGCGGCCGCAGGGCGAGGACGCGGTCGACGGTGGCCGCGCGCCATTCGCGCATCTCGGCCAGGGGGATCTCGGCGCCGGTGTAGCTGCTGTTCCAGCCGGAGAAGTCCTCGCCGAACGCGCGGCCGGGCTCGGCCTCGTAGAGCTGCTCGTACGTCTCCTGCCACATGTCGATCTGGTCGGCGCCGCGGGCGGTGTCCCGCTCGGTGCCGTGCGGGTCGCGCACGACGTAGGCCACGAGGCGCTTGCCGGTGCCGGCGGGGCCGTCCTCGCGGGCGACGACGGCGGCGGTGGCGACGGCGGGGTGCGCGGTGAGCGCCGCCTCGATCTCGCCGGGTTCGACGCGGAAGCCGCGGATCTTGAGCTGCTGGTCGGCGCGGCCCGCGAACTCCAGGGTGCCGTCGGCGCGCAGGCGCGCCAGGTCTCCGGTGCGGTACATGCGGGCGCCCGTCTCGCCGAACAGGAGCGCGTACGGGTCGGGCACGAACCGGGCGGCGGTCAGCTCGGGGCGGCCGAGGTAGCCGCGGGCGAGCCCGGTGCCGGCGACGTACATCTCGCCGGTGACGCCGGGCGGCACGGGACGCAGCCGCTCGTCCAGGACGTACACGCGGGCGCCGGGCACGGGGCGCCCGATCGGGGGCACGACGGCGCCGGCGAGGGGCTCGCTCATGGTGGCGCACACGGTCGTCTCGGTGAGTCCGTACGCGTTGACCATGCGCCGGCCGGGGGCGAAGCGGGCCGTCTGGTCGGGGGCCGTGACGTCACCGGCGACGATCAGGTCGGTGCCGGGCGGCAGCGCGTCGTCGGGCATCGCGGGCAGGGCGCTGGGCGGCAGGGCGATCAGGGTGACGCCCTGGTCGCGCACGAGCCGGGCCAGGCCGGGGCCCGGCAGCAGGTCGTCGGCGGCGGCGAGGACGAGCCCGGCGCCCGACAGGAGCGCGGCCGTCAGCTCCCACAGCGCGGCGTCGAAGCTGATGGACGCGAAGTTGAGGACGCGGCTTCCCGGGCCGAGGCCGAACCCGGCGAACTGTGCCGGCAGGGTCGCGGCCGCGGTGCCGTGGGGCACGACGACGCCCTTGGGCAGCCCGGTGGAGCCGGAGGTGTAGATGACGTACGCGGGGTGCTCCGGGCGCAGCGGCGCCGTGCGGTCCGCGTCGGTGAGCGGGGTGTCCGGGTAGGCGCTCAGGTCCTGCGGCACGGCGTCCAGGACGAGGGCCGGGCGGGCGTCGGCGCACATGTGCGCGATGCGGTCGGCCGGATAGTCCGGATCGATGGGCAGGTAGGCGGCGCCGCTCTTCCACACGGCGAGCAGCGCGGTGATCAGGTCCAGGGAGCGGGGCAGGCGCAGGCCGACGATCCGCTCGGGTCCCGCGCCCTGGGCGACGAGGTGGCGGGCGAGCCGGTTGGCGCGCGCGTCGACCTGGGCGTACGTGAGCGTGCGGTCGCCCATGACCAGGGCGGTGGCGTCGGGGGTGCGGGCGGCCTGCTCCTCGAAGAGGGCGGTGAGGGTGGTCGCCGGGGCCGGTCCGGGGGCGTCCGTCGCCGTGTTGAGGCCGACGAGCAGCCGGTGGCGCTCGGCGGCGCCCAGCAGGTCGACGGAGCCGATGGTGCGCTTCGGGTCGTCGGCGACAGCCTCCAGGAGCCGGACCAGGCGCTCGCCGAGGGCCTCCACGGTGGTGCGCTCGAAGAGCTCGGTGCTGAACTCCCAGTCGCCGCGGATGCCCGCCCGGGTGCCGTCCGCGGTGTGCTCCTCGACGACGGCGAGACCCAGGTCGAACTTGGCGAAGCCGACGCGGACGGGTTCGGGCGCGACGGTCAGGCCGGGCAGGGCGAGGTCGGCGGCGGGCATGGACTGGAGCGCGAGGACGACCTGGAAGAGCGGGTTGCGGGCGAGGGACCGCTCGGGGTTGACCTCCTCGACGAGCTTCTCGAAGGGCAGGTCCTGGTGGGTGTAGGCGGCGAGGTCGAACTGCTTCACCCGCTCCAGGAGTTCGGCGAAGGTGGGGTCGCCGGAGGTGTCGGTGCGCAGCACGAGCGTGTTGACGAAGAAGCCGACGAGGTCGTCGAGGGCGTCGTCGGTGCGGCCCGCGATCGGGCTGCCGACCGGGATGTCGGTGCCGGCCCCGTGCCGGGTGAGCAGGGCGGCGAACGCGGCCTGCAGCACCATGAACAGGGAGCAGTCCCCGGCCTTCGCCAGGGCGGTGAGCTTCTCGTGCAGGGCGGCCGGGATCCGGAAGGGCACGGTCTCGCCGCGGTGGCTCGCGACGGCGGGCCGCGCGTGGTCGGTGGGCAGCTCAAGGTGCGCGGGCGAGCCCTTGAGGGCCTCGCGCCAGTGCGCGAGCTGGGCGCCGTGCAGGGACCGGTCGTCGTTCTCGTCGCCGAGCAGGTCGCGCTGCCACAGCGTGTAGTCGGCGTACTGCACGGGCAGCGGCGCCCAGTCGGGGGCGCCGCCCGCGCTCCGGGCGGCGTAGGCGCGGCCGAGGTCGCGGGCCAGGGGCGCGAGGGACCAGCCGTCGCCCGCGATGTGGTGCAGCAGCAGGAGCAGGACGTGCTCCTGCTCGCCGAGCTCGAACAGGGTCGCGCGCAGGGGCAGTTCGCGGGTCAGGTCGTAGGGCCGGGCGGCCTCCTGCGCGAGCCGCTCGGCGAGCGTCGCCTCCTCGGCGGGCTCCACGCCGAGCGCGGGCACGGCGTCGACGGCCGGCAGGATCTCCTGGTAGGGCTCACCCGCGTGGCTCGGGTAGCGGGTGCGCAGCGTCTCGTGGCGGGCGGTCAGGTCGGCGAGCGCGGCGCGCAGCGCGGCCCGGTCGACGTCGCCGCGCAGCCGGAGGGCGAGCGGGATGGTGTACGTGCTGTTGGGGCCGTCGAGCCGCCCGAGGAACCACAGCCGGCGCTGGGCGTACGAGAGCGGCAGCCGGCCCGGACGGGCCGCGGGCTCCAGGGCGGGGCGGGCTCCGGCGGCGCCGTCGAGCCGCTCGGCGAGTCCGGCGACGGTCGGCGCCTCGAACAGGTCGCGCAGGCTGATCTCGGCGCCGAGAACGGTACGGACCCGGCTGATGAGCCGGGTGGCGAGCAGGGAGTGGCCGCCGAGGTCGAAGAAGTTGTCGTCGATGCCGGGCCGCGGGACCTTCAGGACGGTCGCGAACAGGTCGCTGAGGATCTCCTCGCGCGGGGAGCGCGGGGAGCGGCGGACGGTGGTCGTCCGGGGCGCGGGCAGTGCGGCCCGGTCGAGCTTGCCGTTGGGGGTGAGCGGCAGCGCGTCGAGGGCGACGACGGCGGCCGGGACCATGAACTCGGGCAGGCCGCGGGCCAGTTCGGTGCGCAGGGCTGCGGGGTCGACGGGGCCCTGGGCGGGGACGACGTAGGCGACGAGGCGTTTGTCGCCGGGCCGGTCCTCGCGGGCGAGCACGGCGGCGCGGGCGACGGCGGGCAGGGCGGTGAGGGCCGCCTCGACCTCGCCGGGCTCGATGCGGAAGCCGCGGATCTTGACCTGGTGGTCGGCGCGTCCGGCGAACTCCAGCTGGCCGTCGGCGTTCCAGCGGCCGAGGTCGCCGGTGCGGTACATGCGGGTGCCGGGGGCGCCGTACGGGTCGGCGACGAAGCGCTCCGCGCTCTGCGCGGGCCGGTTCAGGTAGCCGCGCGACAGGCCCGCGCCCGCGAGGTAGAGCTCACCGACGGCGCCGGGGGCGACCGGGCGCAGCGCGCTGTCCAGGACGTAGACGCGGGCGCCGGTGACCGGGGCGCCGACGGGGGCGCTCTCCGCCCAGTCGGCGGGGCTCTCGGGCAGGGCGGTGCCCGTCATCACGTGGGTCTCGGCCGGCCCGTAGTGGTTGTGCAGACGGCGCCCGGGGACGGCGGCGACGAACGCGCGCACACCGGGGCCGAGGGTCAGGGCCTCGCCGGCCTGGGCGATGTGGCGCAGCGCGGGCAGGGTGCGGCCGGACTCGGCGGCGGCCTCGGCGACGGCCTCGACGACGAGGTTCGGGGCGTAGAGCTCGGCGATCTCGTGCGCGTCGAGCCAGGCGGTGAACTGCTCCCCGCTGCGCCGCACGTCCTCGGGCGGCACGACGAGGGTCTTGCCGTGCAGCAGGGTGCCGAGGATCTCCTGGGCGGCGACGTCGAAGCCGATGGTGGTGAACTGGGCGACGGGGGTCCCGGCCGGGCCGGGCATCTCGCGGGCGTGCCAGGCGAGCAGGTTGGCGAACGCTCCGCCGGGCATGACGACGGCCTTGGGCGTGCCGGTGGAGCCGGACGTGTAGATGACGTACGCCGGATGCTGCGGCAGCAGCGCCAACGTCCGCTCACCATCGGTCAGATCCCCGTCCGCGTACCCCTCAAGACCCGACGGCATCGCCTCCAGGACCAGGGCCGGAGCCGCGTCCTCCAGCATGAACGCGATCCGCTCCGCCGGATACGACACGTCCACCGGCAGATACGCGCCACCCGCCTTCAGCACCGCCAGCAGCGCCACGTAAAGGTCGAGGCAGCGCGGCATGCGCAGGGCGACCACGCTCTCCGGGCCCACACCCCGCTCCACCAGATACCGCGCCAGCCGGTTCGCCCGCGCGTTCAGCTCCGCGTAGGTGAGCGTGTCGGGGCCCACGGCGAGGGCCGTGGTGTCGGGGGTGCGGGCGGCCTGCTCCTCGAAGAGGGCGGGCAGGGTGTGGCCCGCGTCCGGGTCGCCGCTCGTGTTGAACTCCTCGACGACGCGGTGCTCCACGTCGGCGGGCAGCAGGGCGAGGCGGCCGACGGGCCGGTCGGCGCCGTGCTCGGCGACGGCGGCGAGCACGGTGTCGAGGCGGCGCAGCAGCTCCCGGGCGCCGCTCTCGTCGAGGACGTCGCCGCGGTGGTCGAGGCGGAAGCGGAGGGTCTCGCCGGGGATGGCGAGGAGGCTGAGCGGGTAGTGGGTGGCGTCGCCGACCTCGAAGCCGGCCAGGCGCAGGCCGCGGGACTCGGCGCGCAGGACGGCCGGGTCGAGCGGATAGTTCTCGAACACGACGACGGTGTCGAAGAGTTCACCGGTCCCGGCGGCGGCCTGGACGTCGGTGAGGGAGAGGTGGCGGTGCTCGATGAGCGCGGCCTGCTCCCGCTGGACCCGGCCGAGCAGCTCACCGAGGGTCTCGGCGGGGCGGATCCGCACCCGGACGGGCAGGGTGTTGATGAACATGCCGATGGTGGACTCGATGCCGGGTATCTCCGGCGGCCGGTGGGAGACGGTGGCGCCGAACACGACGTCGTCGCGGCCCAGTTCGGCGCCGAGGAGCAGCGCCCACACGCCCTGGACCAGGGTGTTGAGGGTGAGGCCGAGGGAGCGGGCGAGGGTGGTGAGGCGCTGGGTGGTCGGGGCGTCGGTCTCGTGCCAGATCTGCCCGGGCAGCGCCGCCGCGGCGGCGCCCCGGCCGGATCCGGCGTCCGCGACCAGGCTGGGCCCGTCGAGGTCCGCGAGGGCGGTGCGCCAGGCGGCGCGGGGGGGGGCGGGGGGGGGCGGCCCCCGCCCCCCCCCCCCCCGCGGGGGGGGGGGGGGCGGGGGGGGGGGCGGGGGGGGGCGCCCCCCCCCCGCGCGACGCGAGA
>NZ_JBHYTK010000001.1:40937-114101 GCF_042749255.1 Streptomyces sp. NPDC059524
GGTCAGTCCGGCGCGCAGGGCGCTGTAGCCGAGTCCCCCCAGTAAGGGGCGCGGGTGGACGCACATGTATCCGGCGGGGGTGGGGCCGTAACGCGCGGGCCGCCCGGCGGCGCGGGCCGCGTCGTCGTCGCGGCCCGCGAGCCAGCCCAGGTAGGCGCGGTACGGGGTGACCGGCGGCAGGCCTGCGTCGTCGCCCGCGCTGCCGTACAGCGTGAAGAGTTCCTTCACGAGCAGCGGCATCGACCAGCCGTCGAGGAGCAGGTGGTGCGTGGTGAGCACGAGTTTGTGGTGGTCCGGGCCGAGCGCGAGCAGACCGAACCGGATGAGCGGCGGGGTGCCCGGGTCGAAGCGCTCGGTGCGGTCGTCGGCGACGTACGCGGCGACGGCGCGCTCGCGTTCCTCGTCGCCGAGCCCGGTGAGGTCGCGGGTGCGCCAGGGCAGCGGCACCTCGTGGGGCACGAACTGCACGGGCCGCTCGACGTTCTGCTGCCAGAAGCCGGCCCGCAGGTTCGGGTGGCGGCGCAGCAGACCGCGTACGGCCGCCTTCAGGTCCTCCTCGACGAGGGGGCCGCGCAGCTCGAAGACCATCTGGACGGTGTAGACGTCCGTGCCCTCGGTCTCGGCGCCGTAGGCGACCTGGAAGAGGAGTCCTTCCTGGAGCGGGGACAGGGGCAGGACGTCGGCGAGTCCGGACTGCGTCATCGGGCTACCTTCCAGGCGGCTTCGAGCTGGTCGATCTGGTCCTGACTGAGCGAGACCAGGGACAGGTCGGAGGGGGTGATACCGCCCGCGTCGGGGCGCGTGGTGTGGGTGACGAGGGCCTTCAGGGCGTGGAACCAGCTCTCGGCGAGGTCGCGGACGGCGGCCTCGTCGAGGAGCCGGCCCGCCCAGGTCCAGACGGCCTGCAGACGGGGACCGGAACTCTCGTCCCGGGTGTGCGCGTTGACCTCGACGGCGTGCGCCAGGGGCAGGGTGGGATCGGTGCCGTCGCCGATCAGGTCGGCGTCGGGGGCGGCGGTCCACAGGCTGCCGTCGGCGGCGGGGAAGCGGCCCAGGTAGTTGAACCCGATCGCGGGGGTGCCGTGCGGGGCGAGCGCGGCGAGGCTGCGGCCGGTGCGGGCGTCGAGGTGGCGCAGCAGGCCGTGGCCGATGCCGCCGTCGGGGATCTCCCGCAGCTGTTCCTTGACGCGTTTGACGGCCTGTCCGGCCGCGGGTCCGCCGGCCAGCGCGTCGGCGCGGTCGAGCGGTCCGGGCGCGATCCGTACGGGGTACATGCTGGTGAACCAGCCGACGGTGCGGGAGAGGTCGGCGCCGCTGTCGCCGCTTTCGCGGCCGTGGCCCTCCAGGTCGATGAGGACGGCGTCGCTGTCGCCGAGGCCGCGGCGCCGGCGCCAGTCGGCGACGGCGAGCGCGAACGCGGTGAGCAGCACGTCGTCGACCCGGCCGTGGAAGGCGGCGGTGACGGTGGTCAGCAGGGCGTTCGTGGTGCCGGTGTCGAGGTCGAGGCTGATGCCGCGGGCGGTGGCCGCCGTGTCCAGGGCGGGGTCGAGCGGCTCGGCGGTCACGGGGGCGCCGCCGCCGGCCAGGGTGCGGGTCCACAGCTCCAGTTCGGCCGCGCGCTCGGGGCGGGCCGCCTCGGCCTCCAGGTGGCGGGCCCAGGCGCGGAAGGAGGTGCCGACCGGCAGGGGGGCGCCGGTGGCTCCGGGTTCGGTGGCCTCCCAGGCGGTCTTCAGGTCGGGCAGCAGGATGCGCCAGGAGACGCCGTCGACGACCAGGTGGTGCAGGGTCAGGAGCAGCCGTCCGGGCCGGTCCGGGCCGGCGTCGAGCCAGACGGCCTGGCCGCAGCGTCCGGCGAAGGGGTCGAGGCGGTCGCGGGCGGCGGCGGCCTGCTCGGCGGCCAGGGCGCGCAGCCCCGCGTCGTCGAGTCCGGCGGCGTCGACGCGGCGCACCCAGTCCTCGGCGCGGACGGTGCCGGGGGCGCCGACGCGCATCGACCAGCCGGTGCCGGTGTCCTCGCGGGTGAACACCGCGCGCAGCACGTCGTGGTGGTCGAGGAGGGTGCGGATCGCGGCGGTGAGCCGTTCGAGGCCGAGGTCCGGCGGGACCGGGACGACCATGGACTGGCTGAACGCCTCGACGGGGCCGCCGCGTTCGCGCAGCCAGTGCATGATCGGGGTGAGCGGCACCTCGCCGGTCGCCTCCGTGTCCAGGGCGCCCTGCCCGGCGGGCTCGGGTGCCTGGTCGAGGGACTCGGCGACGGTGGCGAGCGCGGCGACCGTCTTGTGCTCGAAGATCTGCGCGGCGTTCAGGGAGAGCCCGGCGCGGCGCGCCTTGCCGACGAGCTGGATGACCATGATGCTGTCGCCGCCGCGGTCGAAGAAGCTGTCGTCGATGGAGACGCCCTCGGCGCCGAGGACCTCGCCGAACAGCACCGCGAGGAGTTCCTCGCGCGGGGTGCGCGGGGCCCGGCCGGCCGCGTCGGCCGCGCCGAAGTCCGGGACGGGCAGGGCGCGCCGGTCCAGCTTCCCGTTGGGGGTGAGCGGCAGGGCGTCCAGGCCGACGAACGCGGCGGGCACCATGTAGTCGGGCAGCGCCGCCGCGATGTGCGGGCGCAGCACGGCGGCGTCGGCCCCGGCGCCGGGCGCGGGCACCACGTAGGCGACGAGCCGCTTGTCGCCGGGCCGGTCCTCGCGCACCAGGACGGCGCACTGGGCGACGTGCGGGTGGGCGCCGAGCACGGACTCGATCTCGCCGAGCTCGATGCGGAAGCCGCGCACCTTGACCTGGTGGTCGGCCCGGCCGAGGAACTCCAGGACGCCGTCGGGGCGGCGCCGGACGAGGTCGCCGGTGCGGTACATACGGGCGCCGGGGGCGGGGGCGAACGGGTCGGCGACGAACCGTTCCGCGGTGGCGTCGGGGCGCTTGAGGTAGCCGCGGGCCAGACCGGCGCCGCCGATGTACAGCTCGCCGGTGACGCCGGGCGGGACGGGCCGGAGCCGGTCGTCGAGGACGTGGCAGGTGGTGTTGTCGAGCGGGGTGCCGATGGGGACGGTCGTCTCCTGCTCCCAGGGCGCCCGCATGAAGTGGTGGGTGGCGAAGGTGGTGGCCTCGGTGGGCCCGTACCCGTCGACGACCATCGTGTCCGGGGAGGCGGCGAGGACCCGGCTGACGGCGGCCGGGGAGACGACGTCGCCGCCCGTCCACACCTCGCGCACGCCGGTGAAGCAGTGTGGGGACTCCTCGGCCAGCAGGTTGAACAGGCCGGAGGTGAGCCACATGCCGGTGACGCCGCCGTCGACGATCGCCCGTTCCAGGGCGCGGGTGTCGAGGTCCCCGGGCGGTGCGACGACGACGGCGCCGCCGGACAGCAGCGGCACCCACAGCTCGTACTGGGAGGTGTCGAAGGAGTACGGGGAGTGCAGCAGCACCCGGCGCTGGTGGCCGGTGCGCCAGCAGCGGTCGGCGGCGAGCGCGGCGACGTCGCCGTGGGTGATGGCGACGCCCTTCGGGTTCCCGGTCGACCCCGAGGTGTACATGACGTAGGCGAGCTGGTGCGGGTGGACGGGGACCACGGGGAGTACGTCGCCGTCGTCGGGGAGCGCGTCGACGACGAGCACCTCGGCGTCGCCCGCCCAGGAGGCGCAGGCGTGCTCGGCGTCGGTGACCCGGTCCGTGAGCAGCACCCGGGCGCCGACGTCGGCGGTGATCAGCCGCATCCGGGAGGCCGGGTAGCGGGTGTTGAGCGGTACGTAGAAGCCGCCCGCGCGGACCACGGCGAGCAGGGAGACGACGAGGTCGGCGGAGCGCTGCTGGAGGACGGCGACGGCCGACTCGCGGCCCACGCCCGCGTCCGCGAGCCGCCGGGCGAGCCGGCCGGACCTGCGGTCGAGTTCGGCGTAGGTGAGTTCGCGGCCGTCGTCGCCGACGACGGCGACGGCGTCGGGGGTGCGGGCGGCCTGTGCGGCGAACTGCTCGGCGAGGCCGCCGGGCGGCACGGGCCGGGCGGTGTCGTTCCAGCCGTCGAGCAGCGCGCGCTCCGCCGCGTCGAGCAGCTCGTGGCCGCCGACGGGTGCCTCGGGGGCGGTGACGGCCGCGTCCAGCAGGACGAGCAGGCGGCGTACGACCGACTCGGCGGTGTCGCGGTCGTAGAGCGCGACGTCGTACTCGAGGTCGCCGTCGATGCCGGCGAAGCCCCCGGTGTCGGTGCGGTGCTCGACGAGGTTGAACGTGAGGTCGAACTTGGCGACGCCGAAGTCGACGGGCTCGGGCCGTACGTGCAGGCCGCGCAGGGCGGCGCGGGCCTCGAAGTCCTGGTAGGAGAGGACCACCTGGAACAGGGGGTGGCGGGCGGCGGAGCGTTCGGGCTGGAGCCGTTCCACGACCCGGTCGAAGGGCACGTCCTGGTGGGCGTAGGCGCCCAGGGCGGCAGCGCGGACCCGGCCGAGCAGTTCGGTGAAGGAGGGGTCGCCGGAGGTGTCGGTGCGCAGTACGACCGGGTTGACGAAGAAGCCGACGAGGTCGTCGAGGGCGCTGTCGGGGCGGGCGGCGGTGGGGCAGCCGATGGGGATGTCGGTGCCCGCGCCCAGCCGGGTGAGCAGTCCGGCCAGCGCGGCCTGGAGCACCATGTGGCTGGTGGCGCCGTGCTCGCGCGCGTACGCGTCGATCCGGGTGTGCAGGCCGGCGCCGATGCGCAGCGGGACGGAGCCGCCGCGGTGTTCGGCTACCGGCGGGCGGGGCCGGTCGGCGAGGACGTCGAGCTGGTCGGGCAGTCCGGCCAGGGTCCGTTCCCAGTAGGCGAGCTGCCGTCCGGCGAGGCTGTCGTCGGCCCGCTCGTCGCCGAGGAGCTCGCGCTGCCACACGGCGAAGTCGCCGTAGGTCACGGGCAGCGGCGGGTAGTCGGGGGCGTGTCCGGCGAGGCGGGCGGAGTAGGCGGTGGCCAGGTCGGCCAGGAGCGGGCGCAGCGACCAGCCGTCGCCGGCGACGTGGTGCATCAGGACGAGCAGCACCTTGTCACCGTCGGGCAGTGTGAACAGGTGGGCGCGCAGCGGGAGTTGGCAGTCGAGGTTGAAGGGGGTGCGGGCGGCGGCGGTGAGCGCGGCGGCCAGTTCCTCCGGCTCGGTGCGGGTCTCGACGATCCAGGGCCTGGCCTCCTCGGGCGGCAGCAGTCGCGGGGCGGCGCCGCGTTCGCCGCGCGGGTAGACGGTGCGCAGGCTCTCGTGCCGGGCGACGAGGTCGTGCAGGGCGTCGCGCAGGGCGCCGCGGTGCAGCGGGCCGGTGATCCGCAGCGCGATCGGCATGTTGTAGGTGGGCGCGGCCCCCTCGACCTCGCGCAGGACCCACATGCGGTGCTGGGCGTACGACATGGCGGGCTCGGTGCCGTGCGGCACGGGGCGCAGCGGCGGGCGGTCGGCGCGGGCGGCTCCGGCGGCGCGCTCGGCGAGGCCGGCGGGGGTGGGTGCCTCGAAGAGGTCCTGCACGGTGAGTTCGGCGCCGAGGCGCTCGCGGACGGCGCCGATGAGCCGTCCGGCCAGGAGGGAGTGGCCGCCGAGGGCGAAGAAGTCGCTGTCGCCTCCGATGCGGGCGCCCGTGCCGAGTCCGAGCACCTCGGCGAAGACGTGGCGCAGGGTCTCCTCCTCGGGCCCGGCCGCGGGTTCGAGGTCCTCGGGAGTGTCGTCGGTGGCGGTGGCGGGGGCCGGGAGCGCGGTGCGGTCGAGCTTTCCGTTGGCGGTCAGCGGCAGCGCGTCGAGCGGCGTGAAGGAGGCGGGCACGCAGTGGGCGGGCAGCGTCGCGGCGAGCAGCCGGCGCCAGTCGGCCGGGTCGGGGGCACGGCCGGCCACGGGCACGGCGTAGGCGGCGAGGCGCCGGTCGCCGGGCCGGTCCTCGCGGACGACGACGACGGCCTCGGCGACGCCGGGGTGGGTGGTCAGGGCGTTCTCGATCTCGCCGAGTTCGATGCGGAAGCCGCGGATCTTCACCTGGTGGTCGCCGCGGCCCAGGTAGGCGAAGGTGCCGTCGTCGAGGCGGCGGACGAGGTCGCCGGTGCGGTACATGCGGGAGCCGGGCGGGCCGTAGGGGTCGGCGACGAAGCGTTCGGCGGTCAGCGCGGGGCGGCCGAGGTAGCCGCGGGCGAGTCCGGCACCGGACACGTACAGCTCGCCGGTGAATCCGGTGGGGACCGGGCGCAGGGCCGCGTCCAGGACCCGGGTGCCGAGGTCGGGCAGGGGGCCGCCGACGAGGGAGCGGGCGCCGGGGACGGCGTGCTCGGGGCCGAGCGGGGCACAGGTGACGTGCACGGTCGTCTCGGTGATGCCGTACATGTTGACGAGCCGGGCGGTGGTGCCGCGCCGGGCGTACCAGTCGGCGAGCCGGGCGGGTTCCAGGGCCTCCCCGCCGAACACGACCTGACGCAGGGCGAGTTCGGGCGCGTCGGCGCCGCGTTCGCGGTCGGCGGTGTCGAGCTGGTGGAAGGCGGTGGGCGTCTGGCTGAGCACGGTGACCCGTTCCCGCGCGAGCAGGTCGAGGAAGTCGCCGGGCGAGCGGCTGACGGTGTACGGGACGACGACGAGGCGGCCGCCGTGCAGCAGGGCGCCCCAGATCTCCCACACGGAGAAGTCGAAGGCGTAGGAGTGGAACAGGGTCCACACGTCGTCGGTCCCGAAGTCGAACCAGGGGCGGGCGGCCGTGAAGAGGCGGAGCACGTTGGCGTGCGGGACGACGACGCCCTTGGGGCGGCCGGTGGAGCCGGAGGTGTAGATGACGTACGCCGGGTGGCCGCTGCCGACGGCGGCGCCGGGGTCGGTGTCCGGGTACGCGGAGAGGTCCTGGGCCATGGCCTCGGGGTCGAGCACGAGGACGGGCCGGGCGTCCTCGAGCATCCAGGCGAGCCGGTCGGCCGGGTAGTCGGGGTCGAGCGGCAGGTAGGCGGCCCCGGACTTGAGGACGGCGAGCAGCGCGACGACGAGGTCGGCGGAGCGCGGCAGGGTGAGCGCGACGAGCCGCTCGGGCCCCGCGCCGGCGGCGACGAGGTGGTGGGCCAGGCGGTTGGCGCGGGCGTCGAGTTCGGCGTACGTGAGCCGCTCGCCCTCGTGGCTGACGGCGACGGCGTCGGGGGTGGCGGCGGCGCGGGCGGCGAACAGGGCGTGCAGGGTGTCGCCGGTTCCCGGCGCGGGGTGCGGGGCGACCGGGTCGGGCGGCTGCTCCTCGCCGGGCAGGCGGGCGGGCGGCACGTCGGGGCCCGCGTGCGCCGCCGCGGTCAGGAACCGGGTGAAGCGGGCCAGGTGGGCGGCGGTCCCGGCGTCGTCGTACAGGTCCGCGTTGGCCTCGAGGTCGAGGCGGAGTCCGGCGTCGCCGGGCTCCTCGTAGAAGGAGAACTTCAGGTCGTCGACGGGTCCGGTGGACACCGGGTGCACGGTCGCGCCGAGGTCGCCGAACCGGGGGGCGTGCCCGTACGGCATCACGTTGACGACCGGGCCGTGCGTGGTGGTGCCGACGAGGCCGAGTGCGCGGCGGATCTCCTCCTGGCCGAGGCGCTGGTGGCGCAGCACGGGCGTCATGGCGTCGCGGGCGGCGCGCACGAGGTCGGCGAGCGGGGCGGCCGGGCGCGGCTCCAGGTGCAGCGGGTGCACGTGGGCGACGGTGCCGGCGGCCTGACGGGCGGCGGAGGTACCGCGCACGGTCACCGGCAGGCTCAGGGTGATGCCCGCCTCCCCGGTCAGCCACTGCAGGTACGCGGCGACGACGGCGGGCGCGGCGACCGGCCAGCCGGTGTCGGCGGCGCGGGCGATGTCCTCCAGGCCGTCCAGGACGTCCCGGCCCAGGAAGACGGTGTGCCGGTGCGCGTGCGCGGCGGCGGGCGCCGTGGCTCCGGCCGGGGACACGGGGGTCCGCAGCGGCTGGGCGAGCCAGTGCGCGCGGTCCCGGTCGTGGGCGGGCGATGCGCGCCACCGCGCCTCGGCGTCGGTGAGGTCGCGCACGGAGCCGTCGGCGGGCCCCGGGGTTCCGGTGTAGGCGCGGGCGACGCGGTCGGCGACCAGCCGGAAGCCGAAGCCGTCGAGCAGGAGGTGGTGCACGTGCTGGAACCAGCGGTGGTGCCCCTCCCCCAGTTTCAGCAGCGCCTGGGTGAACAGGGGGCGGCCCGCGGTGACGTCGAGGGGCCGGCCGATGACCTCGCGCATCCAGGCGTCGGCCGCGGCGGCCGGGTCCGCGGCCGTGCTGACGTCGACGAGGTGGACGGTGAACTCGGGGTCCGGGGCGGGGCTCTGGCTCACGGTGCCGTCGGCGTCCGTGTGGAAGCGCAGCCGCAGCGCGTCGGTGCGGGCGACGACCTCGCGCAGGGCCCGCTCGAAGCGGTCCGTGTCCAGCGGGCCCGTCAGCTCGATGTACTCGCCGGTGTTGAAGACGGGGCTGCGCGGGTCCCGAGCCTGGGCGAACCAGATGCCGAGTTGGGCCGCCGTCAGCGGCAGGCGCGCTACGTCGGGAACGGGAACAGGCACTCTTCCCCCAAAGTCCGGGCCGTCCGCTGCTGGTCGGCGCAGTACCGGCTCAGCCTCGCGGTCGGGGTTGACGGCGCGCTGACCCGGACCTGATGCGGGGCGTCAGCGCAGCCCGGACTCGAAGGCGTAGATGGCCACGTGGACGCGGTTGCGCACGCGCAGCTTCTGCAGCAGGTTCTGCACGTGTGTCTTGACGGTGTGTTCGGACAGCGTCAGGGACTGCGCTATCTCGGTGTTGGACAGGCCGCGCGACACGAGGTCGAGGACCTGCCCCTCGCGGTCGGTCAGCGTGTCGGGCGGCACGTCGGACACGGTGCCCGTGCCCTGGCCCGTACGGGTGCCGACGCCGCGCGGCCGGGCGGGCGCGGCCTGCTCGGGTTCCGGACGGGCGCCGCGGCTCAGCGCGTAGCCGGCGGCGGCCAGGGACACGGCGGCGGCGAGCTGGCGCGCGGTGGTGGTGGCGGGCAGGTGTCCGCGCAGGAGCCGCGCGCTGTGCGCGTCCGGGTCGCAGCCGCCCACGGTGAGCACGGGCAGTTCGGGGTCGACGCCGGCCAGAAGCGCGGCGACCTCGTGGGGCTCGCGCGGTCCGTGCACGACGAGGACGTCGGGGCGGTGCGCGCGCAGCGCGGCCAGCGCGCGGGGGCCCGGCTCGTCGTCGCCGACGAAGGCGAGGCCCTCGTGGTCGGCGAGCAGCGCCATCACGCCCGCGCGGGCGAGGGCGTCACCGCCCATGAGGAAGATCCGCACCGTGCCCGGCGCGGGCGCGGCGGCACCGCCGGGCAGTACCCGCAGCCTGGTGGACCGTACGAGCTCGGCTCCCGCTTCCGGCATGACGTGCCCCCTCACGCACTCGGTGGATGCCGAGCACGCTATCCGCCACCGGGCCCGCGGCCCCCGGGGCTCCAGCCGGTCTCGAGGGCCGGGCGAGCGCTTCCGGAGCAGGCCCCCTCCGGGAGCGGGTCCTAGAAGACGTCGGCCATGGCCGCCGCGAATCCCGGGTCCAGGGTGGTGCGCGCCGAGGTGTCGTGGGAGGTGTCCAGGCCCGCGTCGTGGCAGGCGGTGCTCAACAGGTAGCGGTCCAGGGCGTGGTGGGTGGCGAAGGACCACTCGCCGCGCGAGGCGCGGTGGCCGTCGGGGGCGAGCAGCCGGCCGGTGCGCAGCCCGAAGCCGAACTCGGTGAAGCCGAGCCGCATGCCCTGGCCGAGCGCCTTCGTGTACGCCTCCTTCAGCGTCCACAGCCGCAGGGTCTCGGCGGTCTGCTCGTCCTGGGGCAGCGGGGCGAGTTCGGCGGCCTCCGACGGGGTGCACATCTGCGCCTGCAGCAGGTCGAACCGCATCTGCCGGTCCGCGGGTTCGGCGTCCACGCCGATGCGTCCGTCGCGGCTGAGCCCGACGGACATGAGGTCGCCGGTGTGCGTGAGGCTCAGGTCGATCTGGTCGAACCCGCGCAGGTAGGGCCGCCCGCCCAGCCGGTACGACACCTCCAGCGACTCGGGGTCCACGCGCAGGGCCGCGGCCGCCGTGTACTTCATCAGCAGCCGCGACGCGACGAACCGGAGCCGCACGGTCGGGTCGGGGAGCCGCCGGTAGCGGGTCCAGTCCCGGCCGAGCAGCCGGCGCAGCCGGGGCTCGGTGACGGCGGCCGGCACCCATTCGCCCCAGGTCGTGTACACGACGGCGTTGCCGTACGCGGCCAGGTGCTCGGGCACTCTGCGCCACGGCCCTGTGGGCCGGACGTGCAGGGGCGGAGCGATCCTCGGCTGGTCCACTGCAGGCTCCCTTCTAGCCCGAGACGTGCGTGTCGTACACGTCGAAGCTGCGCCCCTCGCGGTGCCGCAGGAGCACCTCGTCCAGGACGGACCGGGTGACGGTGTCGGGCAGTTCGGGGACCGGTACGCCGAGCCTGCGGCCGATCCGGCTGAGGGCGAGGACCGCCCAGTCCGGCTGGGCGAGGAAGGAGTCCGTGCCGTCCTGGCCCTGCCACACGCCCAGGCAGGCGGCGGCGGCGAGCACCAGCACGTACCGGTCGGCGAGCGCGCAGACCCGGGGGTCGGCGAGCAGGTCACGGGCCGACTCCGGGAGCGCGGCGCACTGCTCGCGCAGGGCCCGCGTCTCCTGGACGAAGGCGTCGGCGAGGTCGGCGAGCGCGGCCCAGGCCGGGCCGCCGCCGCGCAGCGGTCCCAGCCGGTGCGCGACACCGATCAGGGCGGCGGTCAGCACGTCGTCGCCGCCGGTCAGGGACAGCTTGCGGTAGTCGAGGGGCGGGACGGGCGCGGTCAGCAGGAACAGCCGCGCGGTCGGTTCCTCGGTGGCGAACCACGAGGTGCGGGCCAGCGCGCGCAGCCTCGGCACGAGCACGGCCCGGCAGGCCGCGTTCCCGGCGTGGCCGAGCCCGGCGACGGGCAGGTCGCGCACGAGTTTCTGGAAGCCGCCGTACGCGGGTCCCCGGTCGTAGCCGCGGGCGCCGAGAACGGTGGCCAGTTCCTCGAGGTCCTCGCGCAGCAGGTCCGGCATGGTCAGCTTGACCGCCGCCGCGGTCAGATGGGCGCTGTCGGGCAGCAGGCTCAGGGACCGCAGCCCGGTGACGGCCATGCTGTCGCAGGCCAGCAGGTCGGCGAAGACCCCGGCGAGCGCCTTGTGATGGCGCCGGGCCGGCTGTCCGCCCTCGCGCCCGGCCGTGGCGGCGCGCACCGCGAACCGCAGGGCGCTGTCCACCCCGGCGACGACGGTGCCGGGGATGAGGCAGCGGTTGACCATGTAGGTGCGCAGTGCGAGGGGGACGCCGTCGCCGACGTCCCCGACGAGCGCGTCGGCGGGGGCCGGGCAGTCGGCGAACTCCAGCCCGGAGAAGTGGCTGCCGCGCATTCCGGGGGTGGGAACGCGCGGCAGCCTGCGCAGGCCGCCCGGCGGGAGCCGCTCGGGATCGAGCAGCAGCACGGAGTGACTTCGTGAGCCGGCCGTGGTCGCCGTGCGGGCGTACATGACGAGCGCGTCCGCGCGGTCGGCGTTGATGACGACGTCCTTGCGGCCGCCGAGCACGAAGCCGCCGCCGACGGCGGAGCGCGCCGTGAACTCGTCGCGCAGGATCGCGTTGGCGTGCGCGAGTTCGTGGTGCACGATCGTGACCCGCCCGCCGCCGCCCTGGAGGAGCAGGCGCGCGGTGTGCGCGCGCTGGCGCTCGTCACCGGCCGCCCAGACGGCGGAGGCGCCGAACAGGGAGGTGATCCCGTGGCCGAAGCCGAGCGCGACGTCCCGCCGGAACACCGGCCGCAGGACGCGGGCGAGCACGTCCGGGCGGGCGAGCCGGCCGCCGAGGCCGCGGGGGACGAACTCGGCTCCCAGGCCCACGTCGGACAGCAGCGCCTCGGTGGCCTCCGGGGTGCGGCGCGCCTCGTCGGCGGCGAGCAGGGCCCGGTAGCCGTGCGGATTGTGCGGGTCGTGGGGGTCGCCGAGGAGCCGCTCGAGGCGGGCGGCGCGCTCGGTCCCGTCGAGGGGCTCCTGCGGGGGCGGGCCCGGCCGGGGCGCCGGGGGCGCGTCGAGGACGGACGACGCGTTCACAGGACGGTGACCGCGCTCTCCGCGTGCCGCTTGGCGAGTTCGAGGGTGGCCGTGCTGTTGCGGCCGAGCGCCTCGCGGACGTAGCGGCGGGCCCGGGCGACGTCCGCGTCCTCGCCCAGGACGCGCGTGATGTTCTCCTCGCGCAGCACGACGCTGTGCTGGGAGGAGACCGTCACGCCCGTCTCGTCGGGGACGACGGACCATTCGCCGGTGTGCGCCGACATCAGCAGCGGGGTCGCCGTCTGCTTGTAGACGATGCGTCCGGCGTGCGGGAAGCAGACGCGGACCGACTCGGTCGTGTGCGTGCCGCCGTCGGCGGTGCGGGTGTCCATCGACATGACCTGCACACCGGGCTCGTCCTCGGTGAAGTCGAGCCGGGAGACGTGCGGCACCAGCTCGGGCCAGTCGCCGATCCGGTAGAGGAAGTCGTAGACGAGTTCGGCGGGGCCGTTCACGCGCACGGAGTCCTCGAACGACAGGACCAGTTCGTCCAGGCGGCCCCAGCGCTCGGCGAGGCGGCGCAGGTTGTCCAGTTCCGCGCGGCTGTTGGTGTCCGTGGCCCGCCGCACCCAGGCCACGTCGTCGGCGTCGTCGTCGGCGACGGTGAACTCGTGCAGCAGGGTCAGCCGCGACCGGTCGGCGCCGAGCGCGTCGACGATCCATGTACCGCCCATGGACTGGACGGGCCGGGCGGGCAGTTCCTGGCGGAACTCGACGCGCCGGCGGCCCGGGTCCAGGAGGCGGCGCGAGGTCCAGGACCTGACCTCGTCGTTGGCGACGGCCCACATGCGCAGCCGTTCGCTGTCGCCGTCGAACTCCAGCTGCTCCACGTGCACGTTGGGCGGGAAGAACAGCGGCCAGCGGACCGCGTCGGAGATCAGTCCGTAGACCACACCCGCGGGCGCGGCCACCGTCACCTCGTGCGTCGTGCGGTGCACTCGCTCAACGGCCATGTCCAGTCCCTCACTTCCTGCTCAGGGGGCGGCCCGGGACGGCCCGCCCGCCCTGTACGCCGGTATCGACCCTGTCCTGAACGGCTCGAAGGGCACCGGAGCCGCGCTCGAGGGGCGCCTCAGGTCCGGCGGGAACCGGGTGGGCGGGGGCCAGGGCGGTGTCCAGCGCGGCCGGGGTCAGGTACTCGCCGCGCGCGGCGAGGTAGCCGTCGGGGCGGACGAGCGCCCAGCCGCCGGCGGCGAGGCCCAGCGCGGCGCACAGGGCGCCGTCGGGGTCGGGCAGCGGTGCGGGCCCGGCGCCGCTGCCGCCCACGGAGCGCACGGACAGCCAGGCCCCGTACCGGTCGGCGGCCTGCTGTGCGGCGCGCACGGGCCGGCCCGACGGGTCGTGGCCGCCGGGGGCGACGAGCAGGCTCCAGCGCACGTCGCGCAGTTCGCTCACGAGGGCGTCGCTGACGCGGGCGGCGCCGGCGACGCGTTCGCCGGGCGCGGGCACGTGGCGCCGGCGCGGCACCATGACGGGCGCCGCGACGGGGGTGGCGACGGGGACGGGTTCGGGTCCGGCGCCGGTGGTCAGCGGGGAGTCGGCGTAGTCGAGGCGCAGGCCGGACATGCCGCCCAATACCTTGCGCTGGATGGCCCGGCGCAGGGCGGGCAGGGCGCGGACGACGGAGAAGACGACCGGGAGGGCCACGCCCGCCAGCGCGTTGCGGAACTGGACCAGCGCGGTGGCCGTGCGGGTGGAGCCGAGCAGCGCCTTGCCGACGGGGACGCGTTCCTCGCCGTAGGTGTCGAGCAACCGCGCTCCCGCATGGCCCTGTTGGACCGCGGCCAGTTTCCAGGCGAGGTTGTACGCCTCCTGGATGCCGGTGTTCATGCCCTGGCCGGAGGCGGGGCTGTGCACGTGGGCGGCGTCGCCCGCGACGAACACCCGGCCCTCGTGCATGCGCGGCACCATGCGCTGCTGGAACGTGAACACGGAGGTCCACTCGGGTTCGCCGACCCGTACGTCGGTGCCGAGGCCCCGGGAGAGCTTGGCGGTGAACCGGTCGGCGGCGCCGGTCGCGTCGGGGGTGTCGGGGGCGGTGTCGAGCAGCCTCCAGCGCCCCTGGTCCGCATAGGGGACCATCATCAGGGCCTGGCCGCCGGTGTGCACCCAGTAGATGCTGTCGGGCGGCAGGTCGGTGCGGACGGGGGCGTCGGCGAGCATCCACGTGTCGCGGCTCTCGCCGAGCAGGGGCAGCCCGAGCGTCCTGCGGACCGTGCTGTGGCCGCCGTCGCAGCCGACCAGCCAGGGCACCGTGCACTGTTCCTCGCTGCCGTCGCCGTGCCGCAGCCGCACCCGGACGCCGTCCGCGTCCTGCTCGAAGCCGGTCAGGCGTACGCCCCATTCGACCTCGGTGCCGAGCCGGGAGACGGCCGCGCGCAGGACGGCCTCGGTGCGGGTCTGCCCGATGATGACGCTGTAGGGGTGGCGGGTCGGCATCGACGCGTAGTCGGCCTCCAGGCGCACGAGGCGGCGTCCGCCGGCGTACATCGTGAACGCCCGGTTGCGGCGGCCGTGTTCGAGGATGCCGTCGACCGTCCCCATCTGGTCGAACGTCTCCAGGGTGCGCGGGTGGACGGCGACCGCGCGGCTGGTGCGGGAGGGGCCCGAGGCGGCGTCGACGAGGCGCACCCGCAGGCCCCGGCGGGCCAGTTCGTGGGCCGCCGTGAGGCCGACGGGCCCGGCGCCGACGACGAGGACCTCGGTGCCGGGGCTCATCGGGCGCCGGCCGTGACCGGCTCGGCGGGGGTGCTGCTGCGGTCGGCCAGCAGCTCGTACAGGCCGGGCTCGGGGGTGGCAAGGCCGCGCAGGCCGCCGACGAGCGCCTGGAAGTCGGGGTGGGTGACGGCGGCGCGGTGGGCGGCGGCGTCCTGCCACTGGGCGAGCTCGAGGAAGACGGGCTCGCCGCCGCACAGGCGCAGCGTCTGGTGACCGAGGTAGCCGGGCTGGGCGCTCATGTAGGCCGTGACACGGTCCTTGGCGGCGAGGAACTCCTCGACGTCGCCGTGGACGGTCAGCTTGTTCACGAAAGTCACCATGTCGGGTCTCCTGTCAGGCGTACGCGGAACGTGCGGGGGTGGGAAGAGGTGGGTCAGGCGGACAGCCGGCGGCGCAGGACGCGGCGTTCGGGCTTTCCGGTGGGGGTGCGCGGCACGGCGTCGAGGGCCTCGGCGGTGTGGATGCGCTCGAAGACGGCGAGGCGCCGGTTGGCCCGTTCGGCGACGGACGCGAGGACGGCGTCGCGGGTCCCGGGCTCCGGGTCGCGCAGGACGATTCCGGCCCACACCGTGGCGCCGTGCACGGGGTCGGGCCGGCCGACGACGACGCACTCGGCGACGCGCGGGTCGTCCTCGATGACGCGCTCGACGGCGGTCGGCGACACGAGTTCGTTGTCGTGCTTGAAGACGTCGCCGAGCCGGTCGACCAGGTACAGGCGGCCGTCCTCGTCGAGGTAGCCGATGTCTCCCGTGGAGAACCAGCCGTCGGCGTCGATCCGGGACGGCTCGTCGTCGTCCAGGTAGCCGGCCATGACCTGCGGGCCGCGCACCTGCACCTCGCCGGAGGCCCACACCGGCACCGGCTCCCGTGAACCGAGGTCGACGACGCGGCACTCGGTCCCGGGCAGCGCCCGGCCGACGGCGCCGCGCACCGCATCGTCGCCGAAGCTCTGGGTGTGGGAGAGCGGGGAGAGCTCGGCGAGTCCGTAGCCCTGGACGACGGGGACGCCGAGGGCGGCCCGAAGCCGGCTCGCGGCCTCGGGGGACAGCGCGGTACCGCCGGACAGGACGGCCTTCAGGCGGGGCCCGGCCGGGACGCCCTCCGGGCCGTCGGCCAGGCGCGGGTCGCCGGCCAGCCGGTGCAGCCGGGCCGGGAGCCCGTAGTAGTGGGTGCAGCCCTCGCGTGCGGCCACGGCGAGCGAGGCCACCGGGTCGGGGTCGGGGCACAGGATCTGCGAGGCGCCCGCGGACACAGCCGAGTTCAGGTGCATCACGTGGAACAGCGGCAGGTGGTTGAGGGTGACCGAGGCGGCGTCGAGGCGGTGGGCCAGGGCGGTCTGCGTGGCGTTGGCGACGAGGTTGCGGTGGGTGAGCCGTACGCCCTTGGAGCGTCCTGTGGTGCCGGTCGTGAACTGCAGGCAGGCCACCGCTGCGGGGTCCGGGGCCGGGCCCGCCGACTCGAACGGGTCGTCGGGCACGCCGTCGAGGGCGACGTGCAGCGGCACGGTGTCCCCCGGGACCACGCCGTCGTCGGCGTCGGTGACCAGGACGGTGTGCAGCAGGGGAAGCCGCTCGCGCAGCTTGGTCAGCTGTTCGGCGGTGGACCTCGGCACGACGGCGACCTCGATCCCGGCGGCGGCGCACACGTGGTGCAGGGCGTGCTCGTTGACCAGCGGATTGATCAGGGCGACGGTCGCGCCGCTGCGGCTCGCACCGTAGTAGGCGGCGGGGAACACCGTGTCGAGGGTGTGGGCGACGCCGACGACGGCGCCCGGGCCTCCGGCGAGCCGGGCCAGACCCCGGGCGATGCGGTCGGCGCAGGCGTCGAGCTCCCCGTAGGTGACGGTGTGCTGTCCGGTGGTGAGGGCGGCGGAGTGCGGGGCGCGTGCGGCGGCACGGCGCAGCAGTCCGTCCAGCGGCAGTTCCGGGTACGTGAAGCGCGGCACGGCGAGCGGCCCCCTTCGACGGGTTGACGGGCTGTCGCTCACCAAGCTGTGCGCCGGTGCTCGAGAAAGGTTCGAAAGCCGCTCGATCCCCGCCTCAGGAACCGCCGGGAAGCGCCGGAGGGCGGGCCCCGTGCGGCGCGAGCGGTCCTCCACCCGTCGTCCAGCGGTCGTCGACCCGTCGTCGACCGATCCCTGAGAGCGTCACGGACGACCTGTCCACGGAGCGAGGGAGTCGGCGTGAGCGCGTACCGGCGTTGGCACTACCGTCTGCTGCGGCAGACCTGGAAGGGGCTCATCGCCATGGGCACGGTCCATCTGGCGGGCGAGATGGGCCAGTTGGCCGTCGAGACGGGCCGGACGGATCCGCCGCGCACCGCCCTCCAGGGGCCGCCGGCGGGGCACCCGGAACAGCTGTGCCCCGAGGTGCCGCTGAGTGTCCTGGAGCTCAGGCTGATGCGGGAGCTCGGCCGGATCTGACGGTGAGCTCCGGCCCGCGGCCGTTCAGGCGGGGCGGATGCCGAGGCCCTGCCCGAACAGGCCGCGCGGGTCCCAGCGGGCCTTCGCGCGTTGCAGACGGCGGTAGTTGTCCTTGTAGTAGAGGCGGTGCCAGGGCACGCCCGAGGTGTTCCACCGGGGGTCGGTGAGGTCGGGGTCCGGGTGTCCGGCGAGGCAGCCGTCGTTGCCGCCCGCTCCGGGCACGGGCACACCGCCGGTCGCGGCGAACACGTCCCGGTACAGACGGCGCAGCCGGTCGACGGCGTCGTCCGAGGGCCGGCCGTCGACGGTGAACTCCGCCGCCAGGACGGAGTCGCGGTGCGCGCCGGCGGTGGCGAACGTGGGCCGTGTGTTGGCGCGGCCGCCGCCGGAGCCCAGCGTCACGGTCGGCGCGCCGTGGGCGCCGGGGGCCGTGAGGTGCCGGTGCAGGGCGTCGATCTGCGCGTCGTCGAGTCCGCGCCGCAGCCAGGCCGACTTGGTGGGCCCGCCGTGCCCGCCGCCGTCCCGGTCCGTGTCCGGCGCCGACTGCCAGGGGACGACGGTCAGTTCTTCGGTGAGCGTGCCGGGGTCGAGGCCGTCGGTGAGCTCGTCGGCGTAGCGGCGCAGCAGGCCGCGCGCGTCGGGCAGGGTGGCGTCGAAGCGGGTGCGGACGACCGCGGCGTTCGTGTCCCCTCCGGGCAGGACGAGGCTGCTGTGCAGCGCCGCGTAAGGGGAGTCGGCGTCGGCGTGCTGCTCGTGCCAGTCCCCGTGGTTGCGGACGAGACGGTGGAAGCCGGCGCGCTCGGTGGTCGCGCGCGGGAGAGCCATGGTGTGGGCGAGGAGGGTGCCCGGCGGGCGGGGCAGCAGGGTCGTGGGGTCGGATCCGCCGGCGTCCGGGGAGCGGAACCAGCATCGGGTGACGACACCGAAACTTGCGCCGCCGCCGGTGTGGGCCCACCACAGGTCGCGGTGCGGGTCGTTGCGTTCGCGGCTCGCCACGACGGCGCGGGCGGTGCCGAACACGTCGACGACCACGACCTCGATCGCGAGGAGGTGGTCGGCCATGAAGCCGAAGGAGCGGGTGAGGGCGCCGGGGCCGCCGGCCGTGACCTGTCCGACGACGCCGCCGTGGTCCGGGCCCGCTGCGGGGAGCGTGACGCCCCAGCCCTCGTACAGGGTGCGCCGCACGTCCGTGAGCCGCGCCCCGGTCTCGACCATGAAGGCCCGCCGGTGCGGGTCGTGGGCGACGGCGTTCATCCGCCCCAGGTCGACGACGGCCGCCGCGCCGCCGTCCGCCACCGGACGCCCGGCGTCGTGGCCGCCGTACCGCACCTCGACGCGCTGTCGACGCCGCGCGGCGTCGGCGACGGCCCGGACGACCTGTGCGGTGGTGACGAGGGCGGGGAACGACGACGGTGCCGGTGCCGGTGCGGTGGGACGGGTGACGGGGCGCGGGACGCTAGGAGCGGTGGTCATCGTGCACCTTTCTCGCGTGGACGGCACGGGACGCGTGGCGGGCGGGGCCCGCGGCGCGCGTGCCGGTCGGGACGGGCTCGGGGTGCGTGAACAGGTCCGTCCGCACGTGGACGGGGGCGGCCCCGTAGGCCACCTTGGCGGTGATGCGGGCGCCGATCGGGGTCCGGGTGACCAGGTGGGCTGCGGCCGCCCTGGCCAGCGTGGCGGCGCGTCCCGCGGTCCCGAAGAACGCCTTGGCCTGGAGGCGCTGGGCTCGGGTCACCGCGTCGGCGGCGGGCGCGCGCAGTTCCTGGAAGCGGGCGAGGCGGGTGTGGCTCGTGTCGCCCGCGTGCAGGGCCTCGACGAGGACGGGGTGCAGGGCGGCGGCGTCCTGGAGGGCGAGGTTGACGCCCTGGGCGCCGAGCGGTCCGTGGGTGTGGGCGCTGTCCCCGAGGAGGACGAGTCCGTCGCGGGACCACCGCGGGGCACGGGCGGCGAACACGTCGAGCAGCTTGAGGTCCGACAGGCCGGTGAGGTGCTCGGTGACGAGGTCGGCGAACTCCGGTACGGCGGCGGCCAGTCGGTCCTTCACCACGCCGATTCCCCGTTCGGCGACGGCGGGCCAGGACCGGTGCGGCAGGGTCCAGCCGATGCGGATGCGGTCGGGGTGGGTGTCGTGGACGAGGACGGCGGTGCCCTCGGCGCGGTGGACGCGGACGTGCCGGGTGGTGCGGCCGGGCGCGGGCACGGAACACCACACGAGGTCCTGGTCGAAGGTCTCGGTGCGTCCGGCGTCGATGCCGGCGAGGGCGCGGGTGCGCGAGAAGCGTCCGTCGGCGCCCACGACGACGCGGGCGCGCACGGTGAGGGGGCGCCCGTCGGGGCCTTTGGCGACGGCTCCCGTGCGGGGGCCGTCGTCCTCGGTCAGCGCGGAGAGCCGGTGTCCGTCCCGGTAGGTGAAGCCGGGCTGGGTGCGGCAGGCCGCGAGCAGGGTCTCCAGCAGGTGCCGCTGGGGCAGAGCGAGGAGCCGGCCGTAGGGGGCGTCCAGGCGGGTGTAGTCGATGTCGAGGAGGAGCCGGTCGCGTTCGAGGACCTGGAATCCGCGCAGGGCGCGGTCCCCTCGGGAGCGTGCCGCGTCGAGCACGCCGAGTTCGTCGAGGATCCGCTGGCCGCCGGGTTGCAGGATCTCGCCGTGGAAGTCGCGGGCGAAGGACCGGGACTTCTCGAGCAGGGTGACGGCGACGCCGGAGCGCAGCAGCATCAGGCTCAGGGCGAGGCCGGCCGGGCCCGCGCCGACGACGCAGACGTCGGTGTTCTGCGCCCGGGTCACGGCGCGCCCAGGGGCGTCGGGGCGGCGGCCGCGTCGATCCGGGCTGCCACCCGGCAGGCGCGTCCGACGAGCCGGGGCAGTTCGGGGCCGCGTACGAAGAAGTGGTCGCCCGGCACGGTGCGGCGCACGAAGGTGCCGTCGGTCCACTGCCGCCAGGCGTCGAGCGCCTGCGGTGTCACGACCGGGTCGTGGCTGCCGCCGACGGCGAGCACGGGCACGGGCAGGCGCCCTGGGGCGTCGAGGGCGGCGGCGCGCAGGGAGCGGGCCAGCCTGAGGTCGTCGCGCAGCACGGGCAGGACGGCGCGGTGCCAGACGCTGTCGGGCTCGGCCAGCGTCCCGCCGGGCGCGGAGCCGACGTCGCCCACGAAGCGCAGGAGCTGCTCGTCGCTGATGTCGTCGTCGGACGCGGCCGGGGGCCGCACGGTGTGCGGGGCGGGGCAGGCTCCGACCGCGAGCAGCCGCGGCCCGGGCAGCCCCGCGTCGAGCAGGGCCCGGGTCAGGGTGTGGGCGACCATGCCGCCGAGGCTGTGCCCGTAGAACACGTACGGGCCGTCCGAGGCCGCAGCGGCGATGTCGTCGAACAGGGCGTCGAGCAGTGCCCGTCGCCCGGTCGGCCGCGTCTCGTGGCGGCGGGAGTCGCGTCCGGGCAGCAGCACCGGGACGACCTCGACCCCGGGGCCGCAGCGCCGCGGCCAGCGGCCGAAACCCGACACCCCGGCGCCGGCGTGCGCGAAGCAGTACAGCCTTACGTCCATGGCACTCCAGCCTCCGCGCGTTCCCTGGAGAACGGCTCGAACTCCTCGTCGGGTCCCGCCGCCGGCGTCATCGGACGGCCCGTCAGGCGGCGTACAGGTCGAAGGTCGAGGAGCGGCGCGGGCCGCTCATGACGTCGAGCTGCGGGTCCACGGCGAGCATCGCCTGGTGCAGCCGCTGGAGCTGGGGGGCGGGTTCGACACCGAGCTCCTCGATGAGGCGGCGCCGCAGCCGCTGGTAGACGTCGAGCGCGCTGGCCTGCCGGCCCGAGCGGTACAGGGCGACCATCGCCTGCGAGTGCAGGCCCTCGTGCTGCGGGTGACGGGCGATCAGGTCGGTGAGCTCGGCGATGACCTCGACGTGCCGGCCCAGGCGCAGATCGGCGTCGATGCGTCGCTCGCGGGTGACGAGACGGCTCTCCTCCAGGCGCATCACCTCGATCGTCAGGATGGGCCCGACCCGCACGTCGACGAGCGCGGGGCCCTCCCACAGGCCGAGGGCCTGCCGGTAGGTGGCGGCGGCCTTCTCGTCCTCGCCCTCGTCGGAGGCCTGCTGGGCCTCGCCCACCAGACGCTCGTACTCGTGCACGTCGACGGCGTCGGACGGGACCTGGAGCAGGTAGCCGCCGTGCCGCGTGGCCAGTACGTCCTTGGCGGCGCCCGGCACCCCCGGCCCCATGGCGGTGCCCAGGCGGCGGCGGAGCTGGAGTATGTACGTCTGCAGGGTGGTGAGCGCGCTCTGCGGCAGCTCGGTGCCCCAGACCTCCTCCATGAGCGTGGGGACGGGTACGACCCGCCCCGGGTAGAGCGCGAGCAGTGCGAGGATCTGCCGTGGCTTGGCCGCCGTCGGAACGATCGACATCCCGTTGACGGCGGCACTCAGCGGACCCAGAACCTGAATCTTCATGGTCTCCTCCGTACCGGTATCCGATGAGCGTCGATATTGCGCCGCAGAACGGATTCCTGTCCTTTCCTGACAAGCGTGGAGCGAGTCGAACCGTAGCCCCTCGCGAACTTTCGGCACGTCATCTTCCAGTAGTCTTCGAGCAGTTCTCCACGTGTCGCTTCCTGACACGGCACTGACGCGGACCTGACCCTTTCGGGAGAGGGTCTCGAAGTGCCTTCCGGAAGATTCCCGGCGCCATTAGCTTCGGCCCCATGGAAAACGGTGGAAAGCACGACGTGCCGGCCGCGGCCGACCCGCTGACCCGGCAGCTGCTGCGTCAGATGGTGGCCGGCGCCATGCAGCTCGACCCCTCCGAACTCCCCGACGACCAAGGCGATCTGGTCGACCACGGGCTGGACTCGATCAACACGATGCGGCTGATCTCCGCATGGCACCGGCGTGGGATCGAGGTGGGCTTTCCCGAGCTGATGGCCCGGCCCACCCTCGGTCACTGGTGGGATCTGATTTCCCGGTCCGACCCCGCACAGCACCTCGAGGCCGCACCCACAGCTCCTTGAGAGACGCTCGCGTACGCCCCGCGGCCACGCCGCACCGTCTAAGGTCCGATAGCCGAAGAGCTGCCCATGGTTTTCCGGGAAACCGGAAAAGGACCACCAGACGGAGCCCCCATGAAATTCGGCGTGAACTTCTTCCCGGTCATCGATCCGGCGAAGAAGAGTGCGAGCACCTATTACGACGAAAGCCTTCGGCTGGTCGAACTGGCCGAGGCCCTCGACTTCGAACACGTGCAGACGGTGGAGCACTACGGCTCCCCGTACGGCGGTTACAGCCCCGACCCGGTCGTGTTCCTGACCGCCGCGGCGGCGCGCACCAGCCGCATCCGTCTGGTCACCGGCGCCGTCATCGCCTCGTTCGCGCACCCGGTGCAGACGGCGGCGCGTCTGGCGCTGCTCGACAACCTCTCGCACGGCCGCCTCGACGTCGGCTTCGGCCGCGGCTTCCTGCCCGACGAGTTCGAGCTGTTCGGTGTGCCGATGGAGGAGAGCCGCACCCGGTTCACCGAGGTCGTCGACGCGTGCACCGCCCTGTGGAGCGGCGAGGAGGTCCGCTTCGAGGGCGAGGTGCACCGCTTCGGCCCCGTCACCGGCTTCCCCCGCCCCCACCAGCACCCGCACCCGCCGGTGTTCGTGGCGTCCGCGACCAGCGCCGAGTCCTGCGCGCTGGCCGGCGCCCGGGGCCACCACCTCCAGGTCGTGCCCTCGGTGACCAGCCGTGAGCAGCTGATCGGGATGACCACCGCCTACCGCGCCGCACGCAGCGCCGCGGGCCACGAGGGCCCGGGCCGCATCCAGATCAAGTACACCTGCTACCTCGGCGAGGACCGCGAGGTGGCGCTCGCCGACGCCCGCGCCAACGAGCGCAACTACGTCGAGATGATGGCCGGCGCCGTGGCCTCGTGGGCCGAGGCCCGCTCGGAGCAGTACCCGGGCTACGAGAAGTTCGTCGAGAAGGCCCGCGCCTACGACTTCGACAAGGCACTCGCCGACCACAAGGTGCTGGCCGGCACGCCCGCCGACGTCCGCGCGCAGATCGAGACGATCCGCGGCTGGTACGGCGCGGACATCTGCCTGAGCCTGCAGTTCAACCCCGGGCACGTGCCCTACGAGCGGGCCGAGCGCGCGATGGAACTCTTCGCCGCCGAGGTCGCCCCCGCGTTCACCGGGTCCCACGACGGCGCGCCCGTGCCCGCCGCCGTGGCCGCGTGAGGGGGAACGGCATGCACTCCGACCAGCCTCTGCGCCTGTACGTCTTCCACCACGCGGGCGGCTCCCATCTGCTGTACCGCGAATGGCCCGCCCTGCTGCCCGCACACTGGGACGTCCGTCTCATGGACGTGCCCGGCCGCGGCCGTCTGGCCGGCCGCCCCCAGATCGACGACGCCCGGGAACTGGCCGCCTTCTTCCTGCGCTCGACGGCGGCGGAGCCCTCGGGCCCCTTCGCGTTCTTCGGCCACAGCATGGGCGCCCTCGTCGCCTACGAGATGACCCAGCGCCTGGCCGCGGAAGGCCGCGAACTGCCCGTGTGGCTCGGCCTGTCGGCGCGCGGCGCGCCACGTCCGCAGGGCGAGGCCACCCGCCGCCACGCACTGCCCGACGAGGAGCTGCGCCTGCACCTCGCCGCGATGGGCGGCACGCCGGTGGAGGTGCTGCGCGACGCCGACCTGTGGGAGATGTTCTCCCCCGCGATCCGCAACGACCTGAAGCTCGTGGAGAGCTGGCGCCCGCTGCCGGACACCCCGAAGCTGACCATGCCGGTCGCGGTCTACGGCGGCACGCAGGACGTCGTCGTCGCGCCCGAACGCCTGGCGGCCTGGGAAAGCTTCGCCGAGCGGTTCCAGGGGCTGCGGATGCACGAGGGCGGCCACTTCTACTTCCAGACGGACCCGCGCCCGCTGATCGAGAAGATCACCCGGGACGCGACGGCGGCCCTGACGGCGGCGGTGAGCCCCTCGTGACCGCGCCGGACGCGGACATAGCCGTCGTCGGTCTCGGCGCCTGGGGCGCGAGCGCCCTGTGGCAGCTGGCCCGGCGCGGCCTGCGCGTGATCGGCGTCGACCGCTACGGCCCGGCGAACATCAACGGCTCCTCGTACGGCGAGAGCAGGATGTTCCGCACGGCCTGCCTGGAGCACCCCGGCCTGGTGCCGCTCGCGCAACGCTCGCGGGAGCTGTGGCAGCAGCTGGAACGGGAGAGCGGCACCCGGCTGCTCGAGCCGACCGGCGCCATGCTGATCGGCCCCGAGGACGGACGGATCGTCGGCGGCGCCCTCCGCGCGGCCCGCGAGCACGGCCTGGACATCGAGGTGCTCGACCGCGACGCCCTGCGCCGCCGCAGCCCCGCGCACGAGGGCCTTCCGGCGGACCACATCGCGGTGGTGGAACCCGCCGGCGGCCTGACCCTGCCCGAGGCGACGATCCGCGCCGCGCTCGCCTCGGCCCGCACGGCCGGGGCACAGATCCTCACCGACACCCGGGTCACCGCCCTGGAGTCCGAGAGCGCGGGAACGGCCGTGCACACGGCGGCCGGACGCGTCCTGCGCGTGCGGCAGGTGGTGGTGACGGCCGGCCCGTGGCTGGACCAGCTGGTGCCCGGACTGCCGCTGGAGGTCGTCCGGATGCCCACCACCTGGTTCACCCCGCGCGAGCCGGACGAACGCTTCACCCTGGAGCGGCTGCCGGTGTTCATGCGGGAGGTCGAGAACGGGGACGTGCTGTGGGGCCACGGCACCCTGCCGGGCCGCACCGAGCTGAAGCTGGGGCTCGAGGACGGCGGCCGGCACTTCCGCGTCGTGGACCCGGAGACCCTGGACCGCTCCGTGTCCCCGTCCGACTGGTCCGTCCTCGGCCACCGGCTCGCCGACGCGGTGCCGGGCGTCGGCCGGGAGCCGTCCCGGGCCACCGCGAACATCTACGCCCGCACGCCGGACGGCCAGTTCCTCATCGGACGGCCCCGCGGGCATCCGCGCCTGGTGGTCGCGGGCGGCTGCAGCAGCCACGGGTTCAAGCACGCCACGGGGGTCGGGGAGGTCCTGGCCGACCTCGTCCAGGGCAAGGAGCCGGCCTTCCCCCTGGGCTTCACCGATCCCGACCGGTTCGAGTGACGCGCGCGGCGTGACGCGCGGGGAGGTAGGGGGAGATGCAGTTCCGCATTCTCGGTCCCGTGGAGATCCAGGACGAGCGAACCGGTCTGAGGATCCTTCCGACGGGCGCCAAGCAACGCGCCCTGCTGGGCGCGCTCGTGGTCAAGTCCGGGCACGTCGTGTCCGTCCACCGGCTGATCGACGAGCTGTGGGGGGAGAACCCGCCCGCCAACGCGACCAACGCGCTGCAGGCGCACGTGGCGCGGCTGCGCCGCCTGCTGCCCGTGCCCGAGCCGGGATCGGGGGAACCGCACCACGAGTGGATCGTGACGCGCTCCCTCGGCTACGTCCTGCGTCCGGGCCACAGCACGACGGACGCGCAGCGGTTCAACGAACTGGCCGCGCGCGGGCGGGCAGCCGCCGCGGACGATCCGCAGCAGGCCACCGAACTGCTCCGCGACGCCCTGGCACTGTGGCGGGGGCCCGCCCTGGAGGGCAGTGTGCGCGGGGACATCTGCGCCGCCGAGGCGGCCCAGCTGGAGGAGAACCGGCTCACCGCCCTGGAGACCCTCTACGACGCCTGCCTGCGGGCGGCCCGGCACGACGAGATCATCGGCGAGCTCGAGGAGCTGACGACGGACCATCCGATGCGGGAGCGGTTCTACGACCTGCTCATGGTGGCGCTGTACCGGTGCGGGCGGCAGGCGGAGGCGCTCAGCGTGTACGACCGGGCGCGCAAGCGCCTGGTGCACGAGCTGGGCGTCGAGCCGGGTCCCGCACTGCGCGGCCGGATGGACGCGATCCTCCAGCACGACCCGGGCCTCGCGGCGCCGGGCGCGCCCGACCGGGTCGCCTCCGTGGTGGCGATGCCGCTCCCGCCGCGCCCACCGGGCCCCCTGCCCGGGGCCGGCCCGGACGCGACGGTGCTGAGCCTGAGCGGGGAGATCGCCCGGCTGCAGCACCGCATCGAGCGGCTCTCCCTGGAGCACGAGGAACTGATGCGCCGCTTCGACCGGCTGGTCGCACAGCCCGCCGCGGGCCAGTAGGCACCGCCGCGGCGTCCGCCCGCACGGCCCGCTCACGCGCCGTGCGGGCGGGCCGTGTGGAATCCGCGCCGGTACCAGAGCAGCGGGGCGTTGTCCGCCGTGCCGTGCCGGAACTCGACAGGGGTGGCGAGCACCAGGTCGTGGTCCCCGGCGCGCACGATCCGCGCCGTGCGGCAGCGCACGAGCAGCGCCGCGTCCGGCAGGTACGGCGTCCCGGAGCCCTCCCACGCGTCGAACGCGCCGCCCGCGAAACGGTCGACGTCCTGCGTGGCGAAGCGCCGGGCGAGGTCCCGGTGCTGCGCGCCGAGCACGTTGACCACGAACTCGGGGGTGGTCGTCAGGGTCGCGTGGCAGCTCGAGGTCAGCGCGACGCCCGCGAGGATCAGCGGCGGGTCCAGCGACACGGAACTCACCGAGCTGGCGGTGAACCCGCGCCGCCGCCCGTCCGGGTCGAGCGCGGTGATGACGCTGACGGGGGCGGCGAGCTGTGCCATCGCGTCCCGGAAGGACTGGGCTGACGACGGCGCGGCCTGAGCGGCCTCTGCGGACCCGCCGGACCCGCCGGACCGGCCGGCGTCGCCGGTTCCCGCGGGCCTGTCCCGCACCGCTGTCGTGTCCAGGGCTGTCATACGGTCTCCTCGGTCATGCGCCGGCGCCGACGAGCGGGGCCAGGGCGCGGTGGGGTGCGGGCAGCGGGATGTCGCGCGGCACGGCGCGGCCCCAGGGGAAACCGTCGTGCATCTCGATCCGGCCGGGAGCCGAACCGTCACGGCTCCGCTCCACGGCGAGCGACACCAGCACCTGCGGGCGCGGGTTCAGTTCGACGAAGCACCAGCGGTCCGCGTCGTCGCCCTCCGGCGGCCGGAACCCCACCACGCCCTGCTCCTCGTCCAGTTCGAACGAGAACGAGTCGAAGGGCAGGCCGAGGCCCAGGCCGCGCGCCTTGGCGTAGGCCTCCTTCAGGGTCCACAGGCGCAGGGTGGCCCGGTCGCGGCGGCCGCCCGCGGTGAGTCCGGCGAGATAGGCGCGCTCCTGGGGGGCGAAGGACTCCACGACCCAGTCGAAGCCCCGCTCCCCGCCCCGGTCCAGGCGTTCGATGTCGACGCCGACGCGGCGGTCGCGGGCCACGGCCATGACGTTGAACCCGTGCGCGTGCGACAGGTTGAAGTCCAGGTCGCGCGCTCCGTCGGGCAGTCCGCCGGGCGGGGCCTGGAGGAAGGGCCGGCCGCGCGAGGAGCGCCACAGGACGGCCTCCGCCTCCGGGATGCCGGTCTCCAGCGACAGCACGCGCCGCACCAGACAGTGGGCGACGAGGTACTGCCGCCGGTCCCGCTCGAACAGGAAGCGTCCGGCGGTCTCGCGCTCGTGCTCGTCGAGCCAGTGCGGGGCGAGCAGGGCGCTGGTCGGCTGGTCGAGCCCGTCGTTGGGGCAGAACCAGAGGCCGACGGTGTCCTCGCGGGCTGTGGGGTGCACAGGGTTCATCGCGCACCCGCCCCGGCCGGCACGCGGGCCTGGTCCCGTTCTCGCCGGATCTGCCGCAGCAGGCCGGCGAGGACCCGGCCGGTGCCGATCTCGGTGAACTCGGGTTCGGGTCCGTGGACTTCGTCGAGGATCGCCGCGACGGTCTCGTGCCAGCGCACCGGCTGGTGGATCTGCTGGAGCAGGGTCGCGCCGACGAGGTCCTGCGCGTAGGGGCGGGCGGTGGCGTTGGCGATGACGGGGAAGGCGAGCGGGGCGAAGACGGTCCGTGCCACGACGGGTTCGAGCCGCTCGGCGGCCGGTGCCATGTAGCGCGAGTGGAAGGGGCCGCTGACGTCGAGCCGGCGGACCATGCGGGCGCCCGCGTCCTCCAGGATCGGGCCCGCCTCGGCGAGGTCGTCGACCGGGCCGGCGAGCACGATCTGGCCGGGGGTGTTGAGGTTGGCCAGGTCCAGGGTGGCGAAGCCGGCCCGCATCAGGAGGAAGCGGAGCCGGGTCTCGGGCAGGCCGACGACGGCGCTCATGCCGCCACCGGTGATCTCGGCCATCGCGGCGGCCCGGGCGGCGACCAGGCGCAGTCCGTCGGCGAAGCCGAAGGCGCCCGCCGCGTGCAGGGCGTTGTACTCGCCGAGGCTGTGGCCGACCGCGAGATCGGCCGGCTCCCCGCCGTCCTCCAGGTAGGCGCGGTGGGCGAGGGCGCCGACCGCGAACAGGGCGGGCTGGGTGTAGCGGGTGTTGCCGAGTTGCCCTTCGGGGTCCTCCAGGCAGAGCCGGCTCAGGCTGTAGCCGAGGACGTCGTCCGCCTCCCGCACCAGGTCGGGGAAGCGTGCGAACAGGTCCCGGCCCATGCCGACGCTCTGGGCGCCCTGGCCGGGGAACATGAGGATCCGCGTCATGGTGGTCATCGAGTCTCCTTCGAGGATGCCCTCACTTTTAGGTGGGGGAGGAATCGGAGTTCCCGTGTGAGCGGGGCAGGGAAGGCCGATGTGCCGTCAGGGCGGATGGGGGTGCACCAGAACCGCTGGTGAGGGGCCCTGCAAGGATCAATGGGGCTCAACTGTCAGTCCTCCCGGATAGGTTCGGATGCGTGATGGCGGAGGCGAGCACTGCGACGACCGGGTACGCCCGGTACACGTTCCGTGTGCGCTTGTCGTCCACGGCCCGGCGGGAGCTCGAGGCCGAGTGGGACCGCTGCCGTTGGGTCTGGAACGAGTCGGTCGCGAAGTCCAAGGCCGTGCACGCGCACAGCCGGGCGACGGGCGAGAAGGTGACCTGCGGTCCGGCTCAGCTCGACAAGATGCTGACCGAGGCCCGCAAGCGCACCCCCTGGCTCGCGGAAGGTGCGAGCGTTCCTCAGCAGCAGGTGATCCGCGACTTCGGCAAGTCGAGAGCGAAGGCACTCAAGGACATCAAGGCGAGATTGCCGGTGCGGCAGCGGGCTGGGATGCCCCGGCATAAGAGGAAGCGTGAGGCGCTGCCCAGCCTGAACTACACGCGGCGCGGATTCCGGCTGAACGACGGGCGTTTGCACCTGGCGGGCGGGATCGTTGTACGCCCTGTGTGGTCGCGGGAACTTCCTGAGGCACCGTCCAGCGTCCGCCTGTACCGGGATGCGGTCGGGCACTGGTGGGCGTCGTTCGTCGTCGCCGCGGTAACCGAGGAACTGCCCAGGACGGGCCGTTTGATCGGAATCGACTGGGGAGTCAAAGAGACCGCGACCACCACGAGCGACACTCACGATCTGCCGCATCCACAGCACGGAAGGACGGCCGCGCAGAAGCTTGCGAAGTACCAGCGGATGATGGCCCGTCGTAAGCCGAAGCGCGGTCAGCCCAGCTCGCGGGGCTACCGTGAGGCGAAGCGGCAGACTGCGAAACTGCACCGCAGGATCGCGAACCAGCGGACCGACACCGCCCGCAAGTGGGCCAAGCGAGTGGTCCGCGACCACGACGCCCTTGCCGTGGAGGACTTCCGGCCGAGGTTCCTCGCGAAGACCACCATGGTCAGGAAGGCGGCCGATGCCGCTATCGGCGCCGCCAAGAAGGCCCTGGTAGAGATGGCCCGCAAGCACGGCCGGACCGTGCATCTGGTCAACCCCGCGCACACCACGATGGACTGTGCGCGGTGCGGAGCGAGAGCCAAGCACCGCCTACCTCTTTCCGAGAGAACGTATACGTGCACCGTGTGCGGAACCGTCTCGTCCAGGGACAAGAACTCCGCCCGCGTGATACTCGTCCGGGCTGGTCTTCAACCCGGCTAGTGCTGATCTTGTAAGCCCTGAACCCCCGCCGGGGGTCAGGCGAAGTGAGCTAGGAATCCCCCTCGTTCACGAGGAGGAGGAGTCAATGCTTTCGGCTCAGACGCCACCGGGGCAGGGAAGGCGTGTTCGGCCAGATCGCCGAGGTCGGCGGTGGTGAAGAGGGTCTCCAGGGAGATCTCCCGGCCGCCTGCGGCGGTGATCCGGGCGGACAGGCGCAGGAGTTGACGGCTGGTGGCGCCGAGTGCGAACAGGTCCTGGTCCGGGGTGATCCGGCCGCCCGTCCCGAGTTCGGCGGCGACCAGCGGCGCCAGCAGTTCGAAGGGGGTGCCGGGCGAGGTCGGTCGCTCCTGCGGTGTCGACGGCTCCTCGGCGGGGCCGATGCCCCACACCGAGCCGAGCCGCGCGGACAGTGCGCCGGTGGCCACGGGCGCGGGCGCGGGTGCCTGTACGGGGTCCTGCGCGCCTACCGGTGCCGGGGCGGCGGCGCCGGTGGGCAGCGGCGGGCGGGTGCGGGCGAGCGGGGTGGCCGGGAGCGCGGCCCGGGGTGCGGTGATCGCGGGCCAGTCGACCCGCTCCCCCGCGACCCACGCCGTCAGGGCGTCCCGCTCCGGTGCGGGGGCCTCGGGCCCTGACTCGACGGCTCCGCCGCCTTCGGTGCGCACGCGGTGCGCCAGCAGGCGCAGGCCGGCGGCCGCGCCGGCGGCGTCCGTGATCAGGCCGGCGCGCACGGGGCGGTCGGTGCGGCCCTCGCGCAGGGCGCGGGCGACGCGGCCGGCGCCGAGGGACGGGTCCCGTTCCCACAGGTCGGCGATGCTGTCGGCGAGCGCGGCGAGGTGCTCGGGGGTGTCGGCGGACAGCGGCAGTGCCCAGGTGCCCGTGTCGTGCGGTCCGGGTCGCGCGGTGGGCGGTTCCTCGACGACGAGGCTGCCGTACGAGCCGCCGCCGGCGAATCCGTTGACCAGGACGCGGCGGGGGGTGCCGGGGGCGGTGCGCCAGTGGCCGGCGTCGCCGGTGGCGAGGGTCACCGACTTCGCGGCGCCGGCGAGTGCCGGGTTGACCGCGGAGGTGAGGAGCGTGGGATACACGTCGCGGCGCCGGAACTGGGCGATCACCTTGCCGAGTTGGGCGAAGACGGAGGCCGCCTCGAGGTGCCCGGTGTGGGGCTTGACCGTGCCTACCGGGACCGGTGCCGCCTCCTGGGCTCCCCCGGAGCCGGCGGTGTCGAACAGCCGTCCGAGGGCGGTGAATTCGAGGGCGTCGGCGAGCGCGGCACCGGCCGCGGCGGCCTCGACGTAGCCGATGTCGTCGGGGCGCAGTCCGGCGTCGTCGAGCGCGGAGCGCATGGTGGCCTCCTGCCGTACCGGGTCCGGGACGCCGAACTGGCGGGTGGTGCCGGAGTGCTGGAGGGCGCCGCCGCGCAGCACCGCGTGGACGGGGTCGCCGTCGGCGAGGGCGCGGTCCAGCGGCTTGAGCAGGAGCGCGCCGACGCCTTCGCCGACCAGCCAGCCGCTCGCGCGGTCGGTGAAGGCGCAGGAGTCGTCGTTCTCGGCGACGAGGCCCATCTCGGAGAGGACGTCGAGGTGGTCGGGGTGGAGCACGAGGTTGGCCCCGGCGGCGAGCGCGGCGTCGCAGCGGCCGTCGGCGACGGCGCGGTACGCGGCTTCGACGGCGGCGAGTCCGGACACGCAGCCGCTGTCGACGAGCACGCTGGGTCCGGTCAGGCCGAAGGCGTGCGAGGTGCGGTGGGCCAGACCGCCGCGGGTGGCGTGGGTGCCGTCCTCGGGCCGTCCGCCGGCGCGGGCGGCGACCCCGTACAGCGCGTGGTCCTGCCACATCGAGCCGACGAAGACGCCGACCCGGTCGCCGGCGCGGTCGGGGGTGAGGGCGGCGTCCTCGAAGCAGCGCCGGGCCACGGAGAGCAGCAGGCGTTCCTGCGGGTCGACCGCGCCGGCCTCGTCCTCGGGGATGCGGAACTCCTCGCCCTCGACGGCGAGTACGTCGTCGAGGTAGCCGCCGACGGCCGCGCCGGCCCTGCGTGCCCGGGAGTGCAGGGGCTTCCAGCGGCCGGCCGGTGCGGGTCCGGTGGCGGGGGTGCGGGAGGCGAGCAGGGTGTCGAGTTCGTCGAGGGTGCGGGCGCCGGGCAGGTCGGCTGCGAAGCCGACGACCGCGACGGCCCGGTCGGCGGGCCGGGCCGCGGGGGCCGAGGCGGTCGGGGCGAGGGCGGCGCGGCGGGTCCGTGCCTGTTCGGTGAGTGCGCCTCCCCACAGGGAGAGGAGCAGTTCCTGTCCGTCGTCGACGCCGAAGTCGGCGCGCACCGCGTCGAAGTCCATCTCGCCGACGGCGCACAGTCCGAGCCCGCGCTCGGGCGCTCCGGTGAGCAGTAGTTGGGCGATGTGCCCGGCCTCGATCGTGGAGAAGCGGGCGGCGTTGCGCTCGCCGTAGGCGGGGGCGATGGCGGCGGGGGTCGACACGAGGAAGACGCCGAAGCCGGCGGCGTCCACGAGCGCCCGGTTGTGGTGGACGTGCAGGTCGGTGCCGTAGCGGGCGTCGGGCGCGAGGGCGACCAGGGCGCGCTCGGCCGGGTGCAGGTAGTAGAGGCCGGCGTCGAGGCCGCGGACGGCGCCGGGGGCGGCGTAGACGTAGACCTGGACCGGGTAGAAGCCGCCGCCGGAGGGGTAGCGGCGCTTGGCCCGGCCGTCGAGGTCGCCCCAGGTGACGGCGGCGAGCAGCGTGAGGAGGTCCTCGGCGGGCAGCGGGTCCTCGGCGAACTCGCGGAAGGAGGAGGCGTCGAACAGGGCGCGGGGCTCGTCGTCCGTGACCGGCGGGACGGGGACGCGGCGCAGGGCGGCGGGCAGGCGCCGTTCGGCGATGCGGGCCTCCTTGAACGCGGCCTTGGCCTGGGGGTCCAGGGCGATCCGCACGTCGGTGCCGGTGCCCGTGCCCGTGGTGGCAGGTCGCGGGTGTCCGGGGGCGGGCGCGGCGGCCGGGGTGACGCTGCGGGCGATGGAGCGCGGGGTGGGGCTCTGGATGAGGACGTCGACGGGGACCTGGGCCCCGGTCTCCGCCTCGATCTCCTGGGCCAGCCGGATCATGGTGAAGGAGGTGGCGCCGAGGTCGAACAGGTCGTCGTCCGGGGCCACGTGGCCGACGCCCAGGACGGCGGCGGCCCGGCAGGCGATGTCCTGCGCGTCCAGGGCGCGGGGTGCGGCGGCGGGCTCGGCGGCCTGTTCCGGGGCCTGCTCGGGCAGGGCGGCCTTCAGGAGGGCGCCGAGCGTGGGCTTGCTGATGAGCGCGTCGACGGGCAGGGCCGTTCCGGTGAGACGCTCGATCTCCTGCGCGATGCGGATCATGGTGAACGAGGTGGCGCCGAGGTCGAACAGGTCGTCCGTGTCGGCCGGTTCGGCCACGCCGAGCACGTCGGCGACGACGGCGCGGATCTCGCGGCCCGCGGCGTCGGCCGGAGCGGCGGCAGGCACGGCGGCAGGGACGGGTTCCGCCTCGGGCGCGGCGCCGAAGAGCGCGGCGGCGGCCCGCCGGTCCAGTTTGCCGTTGGTGGTCAACGGGAGGTCCTCCACGAAGCGGAAGCGGTTCGGCACGAGGTAGCCGGGCAGGACGTCGGCCAGCGCGCGGCGGATCTCCGGGACACCGGGGGCGTCGCCGGGCGTGCGGGGGACGCAGAGGGCGGCCAGGATCTGTTCGCCGGAGGCCGGCTCGTCGACCGGGAGCACCCGGGCGTCGGCGACGCCGGGCACCCCGGTCAGGGCCGCCTCGATCTCCTCCGGTTCGATGCGCAGGCCGCGCAGCTTGAACTGGCCGTCGATCCGGCCGAGATAGCGGATCTCCCCGTCGTGTCCGAGCAGCCCGAGATCGCCCGTGCGGTAGAGCCGGGGCGAGTCGTCGAGGTCCGGGAACGGCGACGGGACGAACCGCTCCGCGGTCAGCTCCGGCCGGTCGTGGTAGCCGAGCGCGACCTGGCGGCCGCCGATGAGGATCTCCCCCGCGACGCCCGGCGGCACCGGGCGCAGGCGGTCGTCCACGACGTGGATGCGGGTGTGGCTGACGGGGCGGCCGATCGGCACGGTCGGTTCGTCCCAGTCGGGGCGGCACGCCCAGTGGGTGACGTCGACGGCCGCCTCGGTCGGCCCGTAGAGGTTGTGCAGGGCGGGCCCGGAGGTGCCGAAGGCCTCGTAGAACCGCCGCATGGTCGCCACGGGGAGGGCCTCGCCGCTGGTGAACACGGCGCGCAGGGAGGTGCCTTCGGCCGCGTCGGGGTGGCGCAGGAACATGCCGAGCACCGAGGGCACGAAGTGCGTGACGGTCACGCGCTCCTCGCGCAGCAGGCGGGCGAGGTAGGCGGGGTCGGTGTGGCCGCCGGGGCGGGCGACGACGAGGGAGGCGCCGGCGACGAGCGGCCAGAAGAACTCCCAGACGGAGACGTCGAATCCGTAGGGGGTCTTCTGCGCGACCCGGTCGCGGGCGGTGAGCCGGAAGCGGTCCTGCATCCACAGGATGCGGTTGGCGACGCCCTGCTGGCTGTTGCGGCAGCCCTTGGGCCGGCCGGTCGTGCCCGAGGTGTAGATCGTGTAGACCGGGTCGTCGGGCCGCACCGAGACGGCCGGGCGGGTGCCGGGCAGCGCGTGGAGCGCGGCACGGTCGGCGTCCCGGTCGGGGCAGATCACCGTGGCTCCGGCCGCTTCCGGCACCTCGGCGAGGGCGGCGTCGGCGACCACGACGCGGGCGCCGCTGTCCTCCAGCAGGTAGCGCACCCGCTCCGGCGGGTTGGCCGGGTCGACGGGCACGTACACGGCACCGGAGCGGACGATGCCGACCAGGGCGGTCACCAGGCGTTCGGAGCGGTCCATGTGGACGGCGACGTGGTCGCCGGGCCGCACGCCGAGGTCGTGCAGCCGGCGGGCGAGCCGGGCGCTGCGGCGGTCGAGGTCGCCGTAGGTGAGGGTGCCTCCGGCGTGATGGACGGCGTCCCGGTCCGCGCGTCCGGCGAACGCGGCCTCGACGAGCTCGACGAGGGTGAGCGGGGTGTCGGGGTCGACGGGAGCGACGACGCCCAGATCGTCCAGGGAGGCCTGCTCGGTCCGCTCTGTCTGCTCGGTCTGCTCCGGCTGCTCCGGCTGCTCCGGCTGCTCCGGCTGCTCCGTCCGTTCGACCTGTCCGGCGGCGAACTCCCGTACCCGGTGCGCGTACCGGTCGAACATCGCGTCCAGGCGGTCCGGGCCGAGGGCGCCGTCGGCCGCGTCCCACTGCCCCATCAGGTCGTCGCCGACGAGCAGCGGGACGTGGTCGAGCGCCACCTGGGCGGTCTGCGACTGGCTGGTGCGCAGGTCGACGTCCGCCGGGTGCAGCGCGGGGTCGATCTCGGGTACGCGGGTGAAGACGACGGGCAGCCGCAGCGCGCCGCCCGAGCGGAACACCCGGGTGCGCAGTTCGCCGAGCCCCGGCACGAGTCCGGCGCGCTCCAGATCGGCGCGGACCCGGTCCCACAGGACGCGGGCGCGCGCGGCGAAGTCGTCCGGGAGCGTGTCGTCGACGGTGACCCAGGCGAGCTGGGTGAAGTCGGCGACCATCGCGTCGGCGTGAGCGAGCGCGGCGGGCCGGTCCCAGGAGACGACGGTGACGGTGAACGGGTCCGTGCCGCCGAACTCGGCGCGCAGTTCGTCGGTGTACGCGGTGAGCAGCACCATGTCGGCGGGTACGCCGATGGCCGCCGCCCGCTCGGTGAGCGCGCGCCACGAACCCAGGGGGGCCTTGCGGTGGGCGCGGGGTGCGCCGGGAGCGGGCTCGGGCAGGGCGGGGCCCGGGGGCAGCGCGGCGAACTTCTCGCGCCACGCGGCACGGGCCTCTTCCCCGGCCGGGGTGCGGCGCAGGGCGGGCAGCGTGCGCAGGTAAGCCGTGGGGTCGGCGGGGCCGGACAGCACACTGTCGTCGCCGTCGTGGAGGGCGAACAGCTGCCCGAACAGCAGGGCGAAGCTGCGGGCGTCGGCGAGGAGTGCGTCGAGCACGACGTGCAGGACGATCGTGCCGTCGGGCAGCGTGCTCGCCTCGAGGGCGTACATGGGGCTCGTGCCCAGCGGGAACGTGGTGTCGCGCAGGCGTGCCGCGGTCCGCGCGAGCTCGGACTCCGGATCGGCCGCGCCGGTCAGGTCGTGCCGGGCGATCCGGTAGCGGCCGGTGACCGGGGCGACGGTGAGGGTGCCGTCCTCGTGGACGGCGGCGCGCAGCATGGGGTGGTGGGCGAGCAGCCGGTTCCAGGCGTCCTCGAGCCGGTCGGTGTCGTGCCGGCGCAGCAGGAACTCCTGGTACACGCGGGTCTCGGCGTCGCCGCCGAGACCGCCGATCCGGCCGACGAGGTAGGCGGACTGCACCTCGGTGAGCGGGACGGGCTCCGACGCGCCCTGGCCGGACAGCGCGGCGGGTGCGGCGAGCGCGGCCCCGCCCTCGTCGGCGATCCGTTCCAGGGCCGCGCGCAGGGCGTCGAAGGCGGCCCGGGTCCGGGTCTCGTCGACGTCGGTCGGCGCGAAGTCCCAGGAGAGCAGGAGGGCGCCGTCGCGTTCCTGGACGCAGCTCTCCAGATGCACGCCCGGGGTGAGGGTCGCGGAGGCTTCGAGGTCGACGTGCGCCGCCCAGCTGTCCGGGTCGTCGCCCAGGGCGGTGAGGCTGCCGAGCAGGCTGGTGAAGACCATCGGGATCGCGGCGGTGCGGCGGCCCGGCGCGGACCGGGCGTGCTCGCGCAGGGCGCGCACCCCGCTGACGGCGGAGTGCTCGAGGTCGCTCCACAGCCGGGCCCGCACCAGGTCGAGCCGTTCCGCCGCCGTCCCGGTGGCGGGCGGCGCGACGAACACGGACGTGGAGATGAACGGGCCGACCAGGCGCGGCACATCGGGGTGCACGCGGCGCCGGTTGTACGTGGTGAGGACGACGGGCAGCGGCGCCGGCTCCTCCCCGCCGCCCTGCACGGCGGCGGTGCACAGGGCGAGCAGCAGTGCGGTCGGGGTGGCGCGGGCCTCCTTGGCCGCGGCCTTCACCCGCTCCCAGCGCTCCGGCTCCAGGCGCAGCGCGATCCGGCGGTGGGCCGGGCCCGACGCCGCACCGCCCGCCAGGGGAAGCGGCCGGGCGAGGTCGACGTCCGCCAACTGCTCGCGCCAGTACGCCAGGGACTCCTCGGGCACCTGGGTCCCGGCGCCCGCCGCGCAGTACGCGCGGAAGGTCAGCGCCGGTTCGGTGACGGCGCTCCCCCGCGCGTACCGCTCGTACCACTGCTGGAGCAGCAGGGAGACGCTCGGCCCGTCGGCGATCAGCTCGTCCACGGTGAACAGCACGCGGGCCCGGCCGCCGCCGAGGAGGGCGACGCGGATCGCGAACAGCGGCCAGCGGTGCGGGTCGGAACCGGCGAGGGCCTCGCGGCGCAGCCGCGCCAGTTCGGCGTCCCGTGCCCCGGTGTCGAGGCCGGTCAGGTCGGCGCGGACGAAGCGGTGGGCGGGCACCTGGGCGCGCACCACCTGGCGGGCGTCGGGCAGCATGTGGGCGCGCAGCATGTCGGTGGCGGCGACGACGTCGTTCCAGGCGCTCTCGGCGCGGTCGGTGTCGAAGTCGTCGGCCTCGAACTCCAGGTGGATCTGGGTTCCGGCGCCCGCGCCCGGGCCGGCGCCGAGCGTGCGGCCCACGTAGAACGACTCCTGGATCTCCGTGAGAGGGAACGGCTCGAACCGGTCGGTCGGGTCGGTCTGCGGCATGGCTGGGTTCTCCGGTTCCCTCTACTTGCTCTGCAGGTCGGACAGGTGGGCGACGAGTTCGTCGACGGTGAACTCGCTGAGGAGCTGGAGCGGCAGCGTCCGGCCGAACCGCTCGGTGATCTCGAAGCGCAGGTTCATCGCGCCGATGGAGTCCACGCCGAGCTCGACGAGGGTGCGTGCGGTGTCGATGGGGCCCTCGGCGCCGGGTCCCGCGGCCAGTTCCCCGACGAACTCCACGAGCCGGGCGAGCCGCGGGTCGGTGGTGGCGGGCTCGGGCACGGCTACGGGGGCGGGCTCGGGCGTGAACTCTGGGGCGGACACGGCGAGTTGAGCGGTACCAGGTGCCTCGTCGGCGAACCAGTGGCGCGTCGCGAGGTACGCCGACGGCGGCAGCGACACGATGCGGCGGGGGCCGGACTCCTGGGCCTCCGGGGCGTCCAGAGCCTCCAGTGCCTCCCGGTCGACGTCCCAGCCGCTCACCCACAGGTCGGCGACCTGTTCGAGACGGCCCGCCCGCCACAGCGCGGCCACGAGGTCGTCGGTCTCCGGTGCCTGGTCGCGGGCCGCGGTCGCCGTCCCCGTGCGCAGCGCGCCGCCGGGGGTGCCGTCCGCGGCGTAGCGGGCCAGTTCCGCGGCGAGTGCGGCGACGGAGTCGGTGACGACGGCCAGCCGGTGCTCGTGGCTCGCCCGGCCGAGGTGCAGGGTGCGGGCGAGGTCGGCGAGTGGGGTGTCCGCCCCGGCGCCGGTCAGCCAGCGGGCCAGGCGGGCCGCGGTGGCCGACAGGTGGGCCGGGCTCGGCGCCGACAGCACGACGAGCTGCGGGGTGCGGGTCTGCGGCCGCGCGGGGGCGGTCGTCAGGTGCTCCTCCAGGACGACGTGGGCGTTGACGCCGCCCGCGCCGAAGGAGCTGATGCCGGCGCGGCGGGGCAGTTCGCGTCCCTCGGCGTCGCGCAGCCGGGGCCAGGGCGCGGCGTCGTGCTGGAGCCGGAAGCGGGTCGCGGCCAGGTCGAGGGCGGGGTTGACGGGTTCGGCGTGCAGGGTGGGCGCGAGGGTGCCGTGGCGCAGCTGGAGCAGAACCTTGGTGAGCGCGGCGATGCCCGCGGCTGACTCCCCGTGGCCCACGGCCGACTTCACCGAGCCGAGCGAGCAGGGCACGTCGGCGGCACCGCCACGCCCGTACGTCTCCTGGAGCCCGGCCAGTTCGACGGGGTCGCCGAGTTCGGTGCCGGTGCCGTGCGCCTCGATCACGTTGACGGTGGCGGGGTCCACGCCGGAGCGGCGCAGCGCCTCGCGCACCACGCGGGCCTGCGCCCACGGGCTGGGCGCGGTGTAGCCGTTGGTGCGGCCGCCGTGTGCGACGGCGGTGCCGCGGATCACGGCGTGCACGGTGTCGCCGTCGGCGAGGGCGCGGGCCAGCGGCTTGACGACGACGGCCCCGGCTCCCTCGCCGGGCCCGAACCCGGCGCCGCCCGCGCCGAAGCTGCGGCACAGGCCGTCCTCGGCGAGGAACCCGGACTGCCGCAGCATGCGGAACCGGGACGGGTGCAGGTAGAGGTTGACGCCGCCGACGAGCGCGGCCGCGCACTCGCCGCGGCGCAGGGCCTCCACGGCCTGGTGCAGGGCGACCAGCGAGGACGAGCAGGCGGTGTCGACCGGCTGGCTGGGGCCGCGCAGGTCGAGGAGGTACGAGAGCCGGTTGGGCAGCGACCAGGCGTGGGCGGAGGGCATGTCCCGGCCGCCGGCGGCCCAGCGCTCGGCGCCGAGCAGCGGGTAGTCGGCGGAGGTGATCCCCGCGAAGACGCCGACGCTGCGGGGCTCTCCGTCGGGGGCGGTGAGCCGGTCCAGGCGGCTGCCGGCCAGTCCGGCGTCCTCCAGGGCCTCCCGGGCCACCTCCAGGAAGAGTCGTTCCTGCGGGTCGGTGTACGCCGCCTCACGGGACGACATGCCGAAGTACGCGGGGTCGAACCGGTCGACGTGGTCCAGGAAGTGGCCCCTGGCCCGGACGTCCCCGGTGTGCTCCCAGCGGTCGGTGGGCAGGTCGCCGACGGTGTCCTTGCCGGCGAGCAGGTTCTCCCAGAACGCCTCCGGGTCGTCCGCTCCCGGGTAGCGGCCGGCGAGTCCGACGATCGCCACGGCGTCGTCGAGAGCCGGATCCATGACCGGGACCGGGACCGGGAGCGGCGCCGGGACCGGGGTGGCCGCGACGGTCGGCTCCACGGGGGTCTCCGGGCCGGCCGGCGGGCCGGGTACGAGCCGTGCCAGGTGCTCCGCCAGCTCGGTCAGGTCGCGCAGGCCGAACAGCATCTCCGGGCCGACCGGCGCCACTTCGGCACTCAGCCGGGAGGCCAGCGTCCGGATCATCACCGAGTCGAGGCCGAGGGCTTCGAGGGAGGTGCGCGGCCCGATCGCGGAGCGGTCGTGCCCGAGGGCGTCGGCGACCGTCCGGCAGACCAGGTCGAGGAGGGCGCCGGAGCTTGCCGGTTCGGCGGGCGCGGGCGCAGGGGCCGCCGCCGGGGCGGGGGTGGGCTGCGAGGGCCCGTCGTCGGCGAGCAGGTGCAGGTCGGCCAGGCTCCGGTGCCAGCGGTCCCGGTCGCCGTGGAAGAGGGACACGACGACGGGGCCGTCCGGGCCGAGGACCCTTTCCAGGGCACGCAGCCCGAGTTCGGCGGGGAGCGGGACCATGCCGACGCGCTCCTCGACCTCCTCCCGGACCGGGCCGGGGATCGTCATGCCCGGCACGTCCCACAGCGGCCACTGCACCGACACGGTCCGCCCGTGCCGCTCCCCCGCCGCGACGCGTTCCGCGCGCCGCTCGGCGAGGGCGTCCAGGACGCCGTTGGCGTAGGCGTAGTCGGCCTGGCCGAGGTTGCCGCCGAGCGCGGCGACCGAGGAGAACAGGGCGAACACGTCGAGCGGCAGCCCGGCCGTGGCCTCGTCGAGCGCCAGGGCACCGGCCGCCTTCGGGGCGAGCACGGCGGCCACGTCGTCGGGGGTCTTGCGCAGCAGATAGGCGTCACGGACGACGCCGGCCGCGTGGAAGACGCCGTGCAGGGCGCCCTCGTGGCCGAGGATGTCGTCGATCAGCGCGCGGGCACCGGCGGGGGTGCTCACGTCGGCGCGTACGTAGCGGATGCCGCCCGAGCCGTCGGCGGGCGGGCGCACGGCAGGATCCAGCTCGGCCCAGGGGGTGCGCCCGCACACCACGACACGGGTGCCGCGCCGGGCGGCGAGCCGGCGGGCCAGCGCGCGGCCGATGCCGCCCGTGCCGCCGGTGACCAGGTGCACGCCGCCGGGACGGAAGGTCACGTCCCGCTCGGGCAGCGGCGCGGGGCGCAGCACGCGCCGGGCGCGGCGGCCCCCGCGGACGTCGGCGAGATGTCCGGCCTCGGCCTGGGGCGCGGTCAGTTCGGCCCGTACGGCGTCCGCGGCGGCGGCCCCGTCGTCGTCGACGAGCAGGGCCCGGCCGTCCAGGCGCGGGTTCTCCTGGCGCAGGGTCTGCACCAGGGCGCGGGCGGCGTCCGCCTTCAGCGGGTCGGCGGTGACGGCGAGGACGGTGACCCGCTGGGTGCGGAAGGCTCCGAGCACGGTGCGCAGCGCGGCGAACGCGGCGGTGTCGGCGCCGGGTTCGCCGCCGAGCCGCACGACCAGGGTGACTGCCTCGGGATCCGTGGCGCGCACGGCGTCGATCCCGTCGAGGCTCCGCCCGCCGAGCGCGGCACCGAGTCGCCCCGCGGTGTCGTGCACGAGCAGCGGCCCACGGGCGGGCTCCGGCACACCCGCCGGCAGGGGTGCGTCCTGCCAGCCAGGGGTGTGGAGCGCCAGCGCGGAGAGGTCGTCGTACGGGTCTGTGGGCGTGACCGGGACGGAAGGGGTGCGGCCGCCCGAGACCGCGTGCGGGTCTGTGACGACGTGCCCGTCCGAGACCGCGTGCAGGTCCGCGAGGGTGAGCGCACCCGGAACGGGACGCGGGTCCGGGACCAGGTGCCCGTCCGTGACCGGCTTCGGGCCCGAGACCGGTTGCGGGCCCGGGACCGCCTGGCTGTCCGTGACCATGTGCGGGTCCGGGACCGGGTGCCCGTACGAGACCGTGTGCAGGTCCGGGTCCACGTACCCGTCCGAGACCGCGTGCAGGTCGGCGAGGGAGAGCGCACCTGGGACGGGACGCTGGGCCGGGGCGGGCCGCTCGCCCATCACGGGCGGCTCAGCCGACACGGGCACCTCGCCCATCACGGGGGGCCGCTCGCCCGTCGCGAGATGCCCGCCGCGCGAGGGCCGGTCCCCCGGCACGTCCGGCTCGGGCGTCACGTAGTGGCGGTCGCGGGCGAAGGCGTAGCCGGGGGCCGGGATGCGGCGGTGGCGGGTGGGTGGGCACAGGCGGGTGAAGTCGATGGTGTGGCCCTCGGTGTAGAGCTCCGCGAGGTCGCGCAGCGCGCCGGGGCGGGCGGTCGCGTCGTCGGCCCGGTCGAGGAAGCGGTCGGCGAGGGCGGCGCGGGCCCGGCGGTGCTCGCGGTCGGCGAGGGGCTCGGCGGGGGCTTCGACGCGGCGCTCGTCGGGTTCGCCCGAGGCCAGCCGGTCGAGCGCGTCGAGGAGTTCGTTCCGGTCGGCGACGAGCAGGGCGGCGCGGTGGGGGTGGTGGTCGCGGGCGCAGGACAGGGTGTGGGCGAGGTCGCCGAGGGCGGCGTCGGCGCCGCCGGGCGAACGCAGCCAGCGGGCGAGTTCGGCGGCGCGGTCGGTGACGGCCGCGGGGCGGCGGCCGGACAGCGGGACGAGCACCGGGCCGTCGGGCCCGGGGGTGTGCGCGGGCTGCGGGGCCTGCTCGACGACCACGTACGCGTTGGTGCCGCTGAAGCCGAACGAGCTGACGGAGGCGCGGCGGGGCCGGTCCGCCGGCGCGGGCAGCTCCTGCCGTTCGAGGGCGACGGTGAACGGGCCGTCCGTGAAGGGGATGCCGGGGTTGAGCGTCCCGGCGGTGCAGTGCAGCGACGGCGGCACCTGTCCGGAGCGGACGACGCCGATGGCCTTGATGAGCCCGGCGAGGCCGGCGGCGGCGGAGGTGTGGCCGACGTTGCCCTTCACTGAGCCGATCGGCACGCTGCCCGCGGGTCGGCCCGCGGGGGCGAACACCTCGTTGAGGGCGGTGACTTCGATGGGGTCGCCGAGCGGGGTGCCGGTGCCGTGGCACTCGACGTAGTCGATGCCGTCGGGGGTCAGGCCGAACCGGTCGAGGGTGGCGCCGATGAGACGGGCCTGCGAGGCGGCGCTGGGCGCGGTGATGCCGTTGGTCCTGCCGTCCTGGTTGAGGCCGCTGGCGCGGACGACCGCGTGGACGGGGTCGCCGTCGGCGAGCGCCTTCGACAGGGGCTTGAGCACGACGACGGCGCAGCCCTCGCCGGGGACGATGCCGTCGGCGGACGCGTCGAAGGGGCTGCAGTGACCGCGGGGCGAGAGCATGCCGGCGCGGCTCATGAAGACGTGGGGCAGTTCGGTGAGGTAGAGGGTGACACCGCCGACGAGCATCATGTCGGCGTCGCCCAGCCACAGGGACTGGCAGGCCTGGTGGAGAGCGACCAGGGAAGACGAGCAGGCCGTGTCGACGGTGACGGCCGGGCCCTTCAGGTCCAGGTGGTACGCGATGCGCGCGGCGAGCAGCGAGTTGGAGTTGCCCTGCATGACCTGGGCGAGCCGGGCGTGCTCGCTCTCGCGCTCGACGAGGTCCTGGTAGTCGTTCATCATGACGCCGGCGTGCACGCCGACGCGGGCTCCGGCGAGGGAGCCGGTGCGCTGCCCGGCGTGTTCGAGGGCGCGCCAGGCCTCCTGGAGGAAGAGCCGGGCCTGCGGGTCGGTGAGTTCGGCCTCGCGGGGTGTCATGCGGAAGAAGTCGGCGTCGAAGCGGTCGACGTCGTCGAGGAACGCGCCCCACTTGGAGACGGACTTGCCCTCCGCGCCGGGGTCGGCGTCGTAGTGCTCGTCCGTGCGCCAGCGGTCGGCGGGCACCTCGGTGACGAGGTCGTCCCCGTCGAGGATCCGCTGCCAGAACGTGTCGGCGTCGCCCGCGCCGGGGAACCGGGCGCTGTAGCCGATGACGGCGACGGGTTCGAGCGCGGGCGCGGCCGGAGCGGCCGCCGGGGCCGGGGCCGAAGGCGTCGCCGGCGCTGCCGGTGCCGGGGGCGCGGCCGCGCTCAGCAGTGCCTCGGCCGTCGCGCGGTCCACGGCGGCCGGCTCGGGCGGGGCCGGGGCGCGCAGCAGCGCGGCGGCGGACGCGGCGTCCAGCGCACCGGTCTTGACTCGGGTCAGGATCTCTTTCGCGTCCATGCCGTCCATGCCGTCCATGCCGTCCTTCGGTTCCTTCGTCGCGGGGCTCGGGTCAGTGGTCTTCGGCGCCGTACGCGCCGACGATGCGTTCCATCACCTCGGGCAGCCGGAACGAGGTGCGGTGCAGGGCCGCCTCGCGTGCCACCGCCTCGCCCGTCGCGGCCAGCAGCGGAGCGGCCAGCTCCCGCTTGAGCAGTTCGATGGAGGCCCGGGGGGCGTGGGTCATGGACCGCGCGAGGTCCAGCGCGGTGCCCGGTACGTCGTGGTGCGGTACGACACGGACGGGCGCGCCGCGCTCGCGCAGTTCGGCGCCCCGGTAAGTGCGGGCGGTGAAGAGCATCTCGGTGCCCAGCTCGCGGCCGAAACGGCTCGGGAAGAGATGGGTGGCGCCCATGCCGGGGGTGAAGCCGTACTTCATGAAGTTGCCCGCATACATGGACCGTTCGCTGAAGACCGCGAAGTCGGCGTACAGGGCCAGCACGAGGCCGCCGCCGATGGCGTGGCCCTGCACCGAGGCGATGACCGGCAGCGGGCACCGGGTGAACACCCGGAAGAAGTCGTCGGTGTCGAAACTCCCGTTGCCCCGCGCGAAGTTGACCAGCTCGCGCTGGGTGCCTCCGGCGCAGAACAGCTCGGGCCGGCCCTCGACGACGACGGCCCGGGTGCGCGGGTCGGCGGCGGCCTGCTCGATGGAGTCGACGAGCCCGGACGTGAGCCCGGCGGAGAAGGTGTTGCGGCCGTCGGGGTCGTCCATGGTGACCACGGCGACGGGGCCCTGCCAGGTCAGCCGGACGACGGAGAGGCCGGTGGGGGCGGCCGGTGCGGTGGTCATGCGGCACGCTCCGCGATCAGTCGGTGCACGGCGGGGTCGGTGAGCCGGTCGAGGAAGGCGCGGCCCGCGTCCCGGCCCAGCCGCCCGTCGCGCGGGAAGAGCCGGGTGCGGTACGCCTTGAGCGCGCCGGCGGTGTCCCGGTCGACGCGGCTGAGGCCCACGAGGACGCGCCGCAGCGCGCCTTCGGCGTCCTCGGCGGCCGTGTCGGCGAGCCCGGCGTCGACGGCCGCGGCGGCGTCCAGGTCCTCGGCGAGCAGCGTCGCCGCGAAGGCCCGCTGCTCGCCGGTCCTGCGGGCCACGAACGGCAGGGCCATGGCGGGCACGAGGCCGACGAGCGCCTCGGTCAGCCGGAACCGCGCCCGGGGCCCCGCGATCACGAGGTCGCAGGCGGCGGCGAGCCCGACGCCGCCCGCGGTGGCGCGGCCGTCGACGAGGGCGACGGTGACCACGGGCGTCCGGGTCAGCCGGTCGAGGAGCCGCCAGTACGGCAGTTCCTCCGCCTCCGCGTCGGGCACGGTGGCGGGCACGCCGTCGGAGAGGTCGGTGCCGGCGCAGAAGTCGTCGCCGCGCGCGGACAGCACGAGAACCCGGCAGTCCGGGTCGGCCTCGGCGCTGTCGACGGCGGCGTGCAGGGTGTCCAGGAGCTGCGGGGTGACGGCGTTGCGCAGTTCGGGCTGGTCGAGCCGGGCCCGGATCACCCCGCGCACGCGGGTCAGGGTGACGGCGGTCATCGCTGCTCGCCCCCCAGCCACACGTACTCGCGGTGGTAGTCGTGCACGCCCGCGAGGACGAGGCGGCGGCCGCCGTCGAAGCGCGCCTTGGTGATCTGCGGGAAGCGGTCGAGGTCGAAGGTGAAGTCGCGGGCGCCGAACTTCAGCTCGGCGGTGGCGGTGAGCAGTTCGTCGTACTCCTCGACGCTCAGCGCGTACCGGGCGTCGAGCGCCTCGCGGATGCCCATGGCGCGGACGGCGCGCTGCGAGTCGGGGGTGACGACGGCGCTGTAGAACTCGGAGGCGCAGCCGGAGCCGTAGGAGAAGACGCCGACGCGGCGCTCGCGGTCGATGACGGCGTTGTCGATCGTCGAGGCGAGGGCGAGGAAGACGGTGCCGGCGTAGATGTTGCCGACCTGCTGCGGGTACTGGATCGCGGCGCCGAGGCGGGCGTCGAAGTCCTCCTCGACGGCCTGCGGGGCGATGCCGCGCTTGAGCTTGCGCAGCGCGGCGCGGTGGGCGCCCTTGACCATGCCGGGGAACGGGGTGTGCATGGCGAGCAGGTCGAAGGAGTCCACGAAGTCGGCCCCGTCGACCTTGGCCGCGTAGTCCGTGAACGAGCCCTTGAGGCACTCGATGTAGGTCAGCAGCGACAGGTCGGTGTCGCCGGCCTCGCGCTCCGGGTCGGGACGGCAGGTGTCCATGACCTCGTAGCTGTGGAAGCCGTTGGCCCCCTGGTCGAAGGCGGCCACCACGGGGTTGTCGCTCACCAGCATCGCCATGGCGCCCGCGCCCTGGCTGGGCTCGACGTAGGTGTGCGGCACGGGCCGGGCCACGTCGCTGCTGATGACCAGGGCCTTGGTCCCCTCGAAGGGGCTGGCGGCGACGACGGCGGCGGCCATCTGCAGGGCGGCGGTCCCGCTGTAGCAGGCCTGCTTGGTCTCGAACAGGCGGCAGTTGCGCGACAGGCCCAGGTGGTCGTGGACGTAGGTGGCGAGCGACTTGCCGAAGTCGACCCCGGACTCGGTGCCGACGATCAGCAGCTCGATGGAGTCGCGCTCCTCCTGGCTGAGGGCGTCGACGAGGGGCTTGGCCGCGTTCACGGCGAAGGACACGGCGTCCTCGCAGTGCAGCGCCACGCTCTTGCGGGCCATCATCAGGTTGCCGATCCGGCTGTCGTCGAGGCCGCGGGCCGCGAACAGGGTCGGTACGTCGATGTAGGTCTCACCGCAGTAGGCGTTGATGGCTTCGATGCCGACCTGCTTCATGCTCTTCTCCGTAACTGCGAGGCTGCTTCAGGGCTGGACGCGGATGACGACGGAGGCATTGATGCCGCCGAACGCGAAGCTGTTGCTGAGGGCGGTGCGCAGCGGCCGCCGCTCGGCCGTCCGGCCGGCCAGCGCCAGCTCGGCGACGGGGTGTTCGAGGTTCGGGTTGGGGTGCACGGCCTGGGCGCGCAGCTGGGCGATCGTGGCCACCGCCTCGACCAGTCCGGCGGCGGACAGGCAGTGGCCGGTGAGCGGTTTCGTCGAGTTGACGCGCAGGTCCGTCCGGGCGCCGAACACCTGGTGCAGGGAGGCCGCCTCGGTCTCGTCGCCGAGGACCGAGCCGGTGCCGTGGGCGTTGACGTAGTCGATGTCCTCGGGGGTGAGACCGGCCGTCGCCAGGGCCGCGCGCATCGCGGCGGCCTGGCCCCCGGCGTCGGGTTCGGTGCCGCGCCGGGCGTCCAGGCGCTGGCCGTGCCCGACGATCTCGGCGAGCACCTCGGCGCCGCGGGCGCGGGCCGCCTCCGGCCGTTCGAGGAGAACGGCGGCCGCGGCCTGGCCGCGGACGAAGCCCTGCCGGTCGCGGTCGAACGGGCGGCACATCCGGGCCGGTTCGCCGCGCAGGTTCTCGTGGGCGAGCGCGCCGGTGCGCCGGAAGGCCTCGGCCTCCACGGGTGACAGTTCGGCGGCGGGAGCGACGACGAGGACTCGCTCGGCCCAGCCCGCGGCGACGGTGCGCGCGCCGTGCACGAGGGCGAGCGTGCCGCTGGCGGAGGCGCCGCCCAGCGCCCAGCCCTCGCCCTGGATCCCGGTGAGTTCGCTGACCACGCCGATCACGTCGGCGTCGAGGTGGGTCAGGGCGTACGAGGCGCGCAGCCGGCCCGGGGCGCGGTCATGGCCCAGGACGGTCTCGGCCTGGTGGGCCAGCGCGAGGTTGCTCCCGGCGACGAGCAGCGCGGTGCCGTCGGCCAGTTCCCCTGCGCCGAGGCCGCTGTCCCGTACGGCCCGCAGCGCGACGCACGCGGCGGTGCGCGCGGGCAGCGCGGCGCGGCCCGCGACCTTGCGCAGCTGTGCCGCCGTCGCGGGCTCGTCCGGCAGGTGCCGGGCCGCCCAGTCCGCGAGGGTGAACCCGTCGAGCGCGGCGACGGGCAGGCACGCCTCGCCGCCGGCCGAGTCGTCCGCGGAGTCTTCCGGGGACGGCAGGGTCACGGCGCTGCGGCCGGCGAGCAGCGCGGCGGTGAAGCCGTCGAGGTCGTCGGCGAGCGGGCTGAGCACCGAGGCGGCGGTGACCGCCACGGCGCCGGGTATGTGCGTCACGCGTGGGCGCTCGCGTGGGCGAGGAACACGGCGACCAGGGAGCGCAGGTCGTGCGCCCGGGTCAGCTCCGCGTTGGGCACCTTGATGCCGAGCTCGTCCTGGGCGGCGATGACGACGTCCATGCGGTCGATGGAGTTGGCGCCGAGGTCGCGCATGCTGTGGTCGGGGGTGATCTCGATGTCGGCCGCCTCGGGCAGGACGTCGACGATCTGGGCGCGGATGACGGAGAAGATCTCTTCCTCGGTCATGAGGACGGTTTCCTTTCGGGGTGCTCAGGGCTCAGGGGGCAGGGGCTCAGGCGTGCTGGGGCAGGAGGGCCAGCGCCTGCTCCACGGTCATCCGGTTGTCGCGGACGGCACCGAGCAGGGCGTCGAGGTCGGCGGCGCTGATCTGCGCGGGCGCCGGGGCGGAGGGGGCCGTGGAGGAGGCGGTGGCGGCGGGTGCGGAGCGGTCCGCCGAGCGGGCGGCGATGTGCGCGGCGAGGGCGGTCAGGCTCGGGTGGTCGTAGAGCACACCGGCCTTCTCGTCGAGGCCGTAGGCGTTGTTGAGGAACGCGACGAACTCGACGCCGAGGATCGAGTCGAGGCCCAGCGCGTTGAAGGTCGCGTCGACGTCGACGTCCCACACGTCGCAGTAGAGGGTCTCGGCGAGCTGCTCGCGCAGGGTCTCCAGCACGGCGGCGGAACGGGCGCCGTCGGCCGGGGCGGGTGCAATCGGGGCCGGTGCCTGAACGGGTGCGGGCGCGGCCGCAATCGGGGCCGGCGCCTGAACGGGTGCGGGCGCGGGCGCGGCGGGCTGCCCGGCGACCGCAGCGGCGACCCGGCGGGCGAACGCGCTCGGCGTGGGGTGGTCGTAGAGCTCGGTGGCCTTGAGGTCGGTGCCGAACTTGGCGTTGACCAGCGCGATGAACTCGACGCTGAGGATGGAGTCGACACCGAGCGACTGGAACGTGTGCTCCGGATCGAGGTCGCCCGGCTCCATGTAGAGAACCCCGGCGAGCACGTCCCGCAGATCCTCGGCCACCTGGTCCGTCCTGGGGGCGGCGGGCGGGGCTGCCGCGGGCTGCGGCACCGGCGGCGCGGCGGCCGGAACCGGGGCCTGCGCCTGCGGCGGTGCCGGTGCCGGTGCCGGGGTCGCGGCCCCGCCCAGCGGTCGGAGGGAGATCTTGCGGGCTCGGGTCATGGGAGACGCCTCCTGAGGCGTGGTCGTGTTCGTCACGGGCGGCGCCGCGTTCAGTGGCCGGAGCACGGCGGTCGCGGCGGCGGGCGCGGGGGCCCGCACGGGTACCGGCTCGGCGACCGGCCCGGCCGTAGGCGCGGGGGCCTGCGAGGCGGCGGCACGCAAGAGGGCCTGTACGGCGGCCGACGCGGGCACCTGGGCGGCGGCCGGTTCGGCCACCGGCGCCGGGGCGCGCCCGGGGACCCGTACCGGAGCCGGCTCGGCCGCAGGCGGGGGCCCGGCCGGTTCGGGCGCAGGCGCCGCGGGCTGCGCCGGGCGGCCGAAGTCGCGGAGGTGGGAGCGGAGTTCGGGGGGTGTGGGGGACGCCGTGCCGAGGCCCTGACGGTGGAGGCGTTCGATCTGGAGGTCGTACCAGCAGCGGACGCGCTCGAAGGGGTAGTGCGGCAGCGGTACGCGCCGGGCGTCCGGTCCGGCGCCGCAGACGGCGACCCGGTCGATCCGGCCTCCGTCGAGCCACACCCGTACGGGATCGTCGGCGGCCACCTCGGTGCGGCGCCAGGGCCGGGGGCGGCCCGCCGCGACGGCTTCGAGGCCCGCGAGAAGCTCCGGAAGCGACCCCGCCGCGACCGCGGCCCGGTGCTGCAGATCGGCGCGTCCGGCGGCGAAGGTGTGGGCGACGTCGGCGGGCCGCACCGGTTCGCCGCGCTCGGCGGCGGCGGTCAGCGCGTCACGCAGCGCGCCGGCGTAGGCGGCGAGTGCGGTGTCGGTGCGCGCGGAGAGGAACACCACGACGGGTTCGTTCTCCTCGGGGCCGCGCGGGGCCCGCGCCGGCGGTCCCTCGACGACGACGTGGGCGTTGCCGCCGCCGGCGCCGAAGGAGCTGATGCCGGCGCGCAGCGGCCGGTCGGTGCCGTCGCGGGTGGTCCAGGGCGCGATGTCCTGCTGGACGGTGAACGGCACGCGGTCGAAGTCGATCTCGGGGTTGGCGGGGGTGGCGTGCAGCGAGGGCACGAGGGTGCGGTGCCGCATCTGGAGCAGCACCTTGGCGAGCGCGACGGCGCCCGCCGCCGATTCGAGGTGCCCGACGTTGGACTTCACCGAGCCGATGGGCAGGTCGCCGGGTCCCTTGACGCCGTCCCGGGAGAACGCGGAGGCGAGGCCCCGGATCTCGATGGGATCACCGAGCGCGGTGCCGGTGCCGTGGGTCTCCACGTAGTCGAGGTCGCCGGCGCTCAGCCCGGCGTCGCGCAGGGCCTTGGTGACGAGGTCGGCCTGGGCGCGCGGGTTGGGCACGGTGTAGCCGTTGGTGCGGCCGCCGTGGTTCGCGGAGGTTCCGCGGATCACTCCGTGGATGTGGTCGCCGTCGCGCAGGGCGTCGGCGAGCGGCTTGAGGACGAACGCGCCGACGCCCTCGCCCGGTACGTAGCCGTCGCCGCCCGCGCCGAAGCTGCGGCAGCGGCCGTCGCTCGCGGCGAACCGGCCCTGGCCCAGCATGAAGTACTTGTTGGGGTGGATCAGGACGTTGACGCCGCCCGCGATGGCGACCTTCGAGCTGCCGGCGCGCAGCGACTCGACCGCGAGGTGGATCGCGGTGAGGGCGGAGGAGCAGGCGGTGTCGACGGCGGTGCTCGGGCCCTGGAAGTCGAAGAAGTAGGAGACGCGGTTGGCGATGGACCAGTAGGCGCTGTTGGCGAGCACGTGGTTGCCGCGCAGCCGCTCCTCCGCCTCGTGGAGCTGGTACTCGCCGTACATGGCGCCGACGAAGACGCCGACGTCCTTGCGGTGCACGGGGTCGCCGCCGGTGACGAGGGTGTCGGGTGTGTACCCGGCGTCGTCGAAGGCGGCCCAGCAGGACTCGAGGAAGAGCCGGGACTGCGGGTCGACGGTGCCGGCCTCGCGCGGGGAGATGCTGAACAGCGGCGCGTCGAAGTTCTCGACGCCGTTCACGAAGCCGCCCCACTTGGTGTACGTGCGGTCGGTGCGGGTCTTGTCGGGGTCGTAGAGGGCCTCGGCGTCCCAGCGTTCGCGGGGCACCTCGGTGATGCTGTCGCGCCCGGCGACGAGGTTGTCCCAGAACGCGTCGAGTCCGTCGGCCTCCGGGAACCGTCCGGCGACGCCGATGATCGCGACGGCGCGGGGGTCGACGGCCTCGGGCGCGACGTCCGGCGCGGGCCGGGGCGTGGCGTGGAGGCGGGCGCTCTCGTCGAGCGGCGCGGTGGAGGAGGCGGGCGGTTCGGCGGCGGCCGGGGCGGGTTCCGGCTGTGCGGCGCCGGTGAGTTCGGCGCAGCGTTCGGGGAACTCCTCGACGAGGTGCTCGGCGAGCTCGGCGACCGTGCGGCACTCGAAAAGGAGCGTCTTGGAGAGCCGGCCGAAGTCGGCGGCCAGGAGTTCCACCACGCGGATGGCGAGGAGCGAGTCGACGCCCAGGTCGTCGAAGGGCCGGTCGGGGGTGACCTGTTCGACGGGCGTGCGGGTCGCCTCGGCGACGACGGTCCGCAGCCGCTCCTCCAGCAGTCCGGCGACCGGGGCCGCCGCGGTACCGGTGGCGGGGGCCGCGGCCGGGCCGGGTTCCGGAGGCGTCACCTGTGTCACCGGCGTCTCGGGGGTCTGGGGAGCGGCGACGGGTTCCGGGTCGAGCAGCGCGAACGCCTCCCGCATCCGGTCCAGGTCCCCGTACAGCACGACCGGCGTGCTCTCCTCGCCGGCCCGCTCGGGGGCGCCGAGGAGGGCTTCGAGGACGGCGGTGCCGGTGGCGGCGGGCATCGGGCGCATGCCGAGCGCTTCCAGTTCCCGCTCCGCGTCCGGGCCGGTCCGCATGCCGCCCTCGGCCCAGTACGGCCAGCTGACGGAGAGCGAACGGCCGCTGCGGGAGGCGGACTTGGCGAGGCGGGCGCGGCGGGCGACGAACGCGTCGGCGGCCGCGTTGGCGAACGCGTAGTCGGCCTGCCCGGGGCTGCCGAGCGCTCCGGAGACGGACGAGTAGACGACGAAGAAGTCCAGCGGCCAGTCGGCGGTGGCCGCGTCGAGCGCGGTCGCGGCGGTCAGCTTCGCCGCGATCACGTCGGCGGCGTCGGTGGTCTCCTTGCGCAGCACGTACGCGTCGCGCAGGACGCCCGCACAGTGCAGCACGCCGTGGACCGGGCCCGCGGCCCTGATCCGGTCCGCGCAGGTACCGACCGCGACGGCGTCGGTGCTGTCGAGCCGGTGGTACGTGACCGATCCGCCGGTGCGTGCGGCGTGTTCGGCGAGCCGGGCGATCTCCGCGCCGCGTTCCCCGTCGGCGGCGGACCGGCCGGTGAGGACGAGGTGCGCGGCGCGGGTGTCGAGCAGGTGGCGGGCGAGGAGAGTGGCGAGGCCGCCCATGCCGTTGATCCAGTACCGGCCGCCGTCGCGGAACGGAGCGCCGCCGCCGGCGGGGAGCGCGGTGGGGCGCAGGACGGAGGTGGTGAGGGCGCCGTCGCGGGCCACGGCGAGCCGGCGGGCCGCCGGGGGCCGGGTGACGGCGGCGCGGACGGCGGAGGCGAGCGCGTCGGGTCCGGCCTCGGCGTCGAGCGCGAGCGCGGTCACCTCGAAGCGCGGGTTCTCCCCGGCGAGCGAGCGGCCCAGGGCGGCGACGCCGTGGCCGGTGACGGCCGCCGCGTCGTCGAGGGCGTCGGCGGGGTGGGGGACGAGGACCTTGGCGCCGCGCCGGGACAGCGGGCGCAGCAGTGCCTTGAGGAGGGCGAGCAGGCGCAGGGCGTCGGCCGGGGAGCCGGTGGCGGCCCGCTGAAGCGGCCACACCACGACGGGCGCGGTGGTGCCCTCGCCCAGCCGGGCGACGAGCTCGGCGCCGGTGGCGGCGGCCTGCTCGGCGTCCTCGGGGTCGGGCAGCCGCACGTCGGCCCCTTCGAGGGGTGCGTCGCCGATGACGACGAGCGGGGCGTCGGGGCGGTCCTGCGGGGACGCGTCGAACGGGGTGCTCGCGGGCGCGAACAGGTGGACGCCGTCGGGCAGTTCACGGGGTTGTACGGAGGAGCCGTCCGTGCGTGGGACGGGGCGCAGGGCCAGGCCGTCCAGAGTGAGGACGACGCTTCCGTCCGGGCCGGCGACCGTCACGTCGTACTTGCGCACCCGGCGCCCGCCGCCGGCCAGTCGCACGGGCCGCACCCGTACCCATGCCTCGCGCGGCAGCGGGGCGTGCACGGTGAGGGCGTCGACGGCGAAGGGGATGAACGTCTCGCCGTCGAGGTCCTCGCGCAGGACGCATCCGATGACGGTCTGCAGGGCGCCGTCCAGGACGTACGGGCACAGGGTGTCGCCGCCGGAGGGACCGTCGGCGGCGATGCGGGCGAGGGCGCCCTCGCTGCCGTGGCGCAGTTCGCGCAGCACCTGGAAGGCCGGGCCGTAGGTGACGCCGTGTTCGGCGAAGTAGCGGTACAGGCCGGCCGGTTCGGCCGTGTCGGGGAAGGCGGCGCGCAGGGCGGAGAGGTCGAGCGGGGCGGGGGCCTGCGGGGTGCCGGTCGTGGGGCGGGCCTCGGCGTGCTCGGTGTCGGACAGGACGCGCACGCTGTCGCCGGTGACGGCGGCGGTCAGGGTCAGGGGGGCGGTGACCTCGACCGGCCGGTGGAAGGCGATGTCGGCGAGGCCGGTCGTGGCGGGGTCGGCGCGGCGGGCCGCGGTGAGGGCGAGGTCGAGCTGGGCGGCGGCGGGCAGCACCGGGCGGCCCGCGACGACGTGGTCCGCGGCGACCGGGTCCTCGGGGCGGACGGTGCGGGAGGGGGCGGCGCCGGGGCGGGGCCAGAGCGTGCGGGCGAACGGGTAGCCGGGCAGCCGGACCCTGCGGCCCGCCGGTGCGTCCGTGTCCGGCAGCTCGCCGGTGCCCGCGGCCCAGGCCCGGTAGGGCTCGGGCGCGGTGGCGGCGACCGGTTCCGCGCCGGCGGCCAGCTCGCGCAGTCCGTCGGCGAGTTCGGTCACGGACGCGGCGTGGAGGACGGCGCGCACCCGGCGGGTGCTTCGGCCCGTGCGCAGGGTGTGGGCCACGTCGGTGAGGGGGTGCTCAGTGACGGCACCCGCGAGTTCACCGGCGAGGGCGCGCAGCGCGGTCTCGGTGTGGGCGGACAGGACGCACCACCGCGCGTCGCCGTCCCCTTCGGTGCCCTGCGTCTCAAGTCGCTGGACCGGCGGGGCCTGTTCGAGGACGACGTGGGCGTTGGTGCCGCCGATGCCGAAGGAGCTGACGGCGGCGCGGCGCGGCCCGTCGGGCACGGGCCAGCCGCCGGAGACGAGGTCCGCGTCGGCGACGCGCAGTCCCCCGGCGCCGCGCAACGCGCGGTTGGGCGTGGAGAACGGGGCCTGGACCGGCACGGTGCCGTGTTCCAGGGCCAGGACCGCCTTGACGACGCCCGCGATGCCGGCGGCCGTGTTGAGGTGGCCGAGGACCGACTTGACGGAGCCGAGCGCGGCGGGGTGCGGGCGTTCGCCGCCGTAGACCCGCTCCAGCGCGGCGAACTCGACCGGGTCGCCCAGGTGGGTGCCGGTGCCGTGGGTCTCCAGGTAGCCGACGGAGTGCGGGTCGGTGCCGGAGACGGCCAGGGCCTCGCGGATCACGGCTTCCTGTCCCTCGGGGGAGGGCGCGTGGTAGTCCATCTTGCGGCCGCCGTCGTTGTTGACGGCGCTGCCGCGCAGCACGGCGCGTACGGGGTCGCCGTCGCGCACGGCGTCGGCGAGGCGGCGCAGCACGAGCGCCCCGCCGCCGTTGCCGAAGAGGGTGCCGTCGGCGGTGTCGTCGAAGGGGCGGCACTCACCGGTCGGGGAGAGGATCATGCCGGGGGCGGCCAGGTATCCGGCCTGCGGGAAGTGCAGGGAGGCGGCGGCCACGACGGCGAGGTCGCACTCGTGGCCGAGCAGGCTCTCGGCGGCCAGGTGCAGGCCGACGAGCCCGCTGGAGCAGGCGGTCTGGACGGTGAGGCTGGGGCCGGTGAGTCCGAGCTTGTAGGAGACGCGGGTCGCGGCGAAGTCCTTGTCGGACGAGGAGAAGCGGATCATGCCGGCGGCGTCGAGCTCGGTGATGCCCACCGGCGGGAGGGTCGGCTGGCCGACGGAGACGTAGGCGGCGGTGCGCAGTCCGGTGCGGTCGGGGGCGAAGCCCGCGTCCTCCAGGCCGTGCCAGGCGACCTCCAGGAGCAGACGCTGCTGCGGGTCCAGCCATTCGGCGTGCTGGGCGCTGTAGCCGAAGAACTCGGCGTCGAAGGCGTCCGCGTCCGCGAGGACGACGCCGGCGGGCACGAACTCCTCGCGGGCCACGGTGGCGGGGTCGTGCCCGAGGGCGATCAGCTCGGCGTCGGTGTGGCGCCGGATGCCGGAGCGTCCCTCGTCGAGCAGCTGCCAGAGCCGGCCGACGGAGGTCGCGGGCCCGAACCGGCAGGCCATGCCGACGACGGCGATGGCGTTGGGGTCGATTCCGTGGGCGTCGTGGGTCATCGTTCGTCTCCGAGTCGGAACGCGCGCCGCAGCTCACGGCGGGAGGGTCGGTCGGGGGCGGCGGCGGTCGCTGCGGGGGCGGAGGGGGTGGTGGCGCCGAGGCGTCCGGCGAGCAGGCCGACCTGGTCGTCGACGGTGGGCCGGGCGAACAGGTCGGCGAGTTCGATGCCGGTGTCCGGGTATGCCGCGTCGAGCCGGGCGAACAGCTGGCCGAGCAGCAGGGAGTTGCCTCCGAGGTCGAAGAACCTGCGGTCGGCGGGGACGTCGTCCGTCTCCAGCAACTCGCGCCACAGGCCGAGGACTTCGGCACGCAGCGCGTCGGTGTTCACCGATACCGATGCCGTCTCCCCGGGGACCGCCTTCGGAGGAGTGCCTGGCGACGGAGCGGCGGGGGTCTCCTGCGCGGCCAGCCGGACGGCCTCCTTGCGGTCGACCTTTCCGTTGGGCGTGAGCGGCAGTTCCTCCGCCGCGACGAGCCGGTCGGGCAGCATCCACGGCGGCAGGCTCGCCGAGGCGAAGTCGCGCAGCGCGGCGAGGTCGGGCAGCGGGCTGCCGGCGCGGGGCACGGCGATGACGAGGAGCCGGGCGGAGGGGCCTTCGCCGCGCACCGCGAGGACGACGCGGGCGAGCGCCGGGTGGGCGCTCAGCACGGCCTCGATCTCGCCGAGTTCGATGCGGTGGCCGCGGATCTTGACCTGGCTGTCGGCGCGGCCGAGGAAGAGCAGGCGTCCCGCCTCGTCCCGCCGGACCAGGTCCCCGGTGCGGAACCAGCGGCCTCCGCCGGTGGCCCGGACGGGATGGCCGGTGAAGCGTTCGGCGGTGAGGCCGGGCTGCCGCCAGTAGCCCTGGGCGACGCCGGCTCCCCCGATCCACAGTTCGCCCGGCTCCCCCGGCGCCGCGGGACGGTGTCCGTCGACCTCGGTGAGGACGAGTTCCGTCGCGCCGATCGGCTCGCCCAGGTGGACGGGGCCGTCGTCGGTGACGCGCGCGATGGTGGACCAGATGGTGGCCTCGGTGGGTCCGTAGACGTTCCACAGGCTGCCGGTGCGTCCGGTGAGAGCGGTGGCGAGGCTGCCCGGCAGCGCCTCGCCGCCGCAGAGCGCGACCAGTCCGTCCGCGCCGCTCCAGCCGCCGTCCACGAGGAGCTGCCAGCCGGCCGGGGTGGCCTGCATCGCGGTGATGCCGCGGGACTCGATGAGACGGGCCAGACGGCGGGCGTCGACGACGTCGGTGCGTTCGGCGACCACGACGGTGCCGCCGGTCAGGAGCGGCAGGAACAGTTCGAGGACCGAGATGTCGAAGCAGACGGTGGTGACGGCGAGCAGCCGGGCCGGGTCACGCTCGTCGATGCCGGTCTTCGCCGCGATGGCCTCCAGGGTGTGGACGACGTTGGCGTGGGTGACGCCGACGCCCTTGGGCCTGCCGGTACTGCCGGACGTGAACATCAGGTACGCGAGGGCGGTGGGCGCGGGCGGGCTCCCGGCAGGCGCGCCGGTGCCGCCGTCGTCGCGCAGGTCCGCGGGGTCGAGGGTCGTGAGGCGTCCGGGCAGCAGCCAGGTCAGGTCCCGGTCGGCGACGGCGACGGCGCAGCCCGCGCCCTCGACGACCAGGGACAGCCGTTCGCTGGGATAGGAGTCGTCCAGCGGGACGTAGGGGCGGCCGCTCTTGAGGATGCCGAGCAGGACGGCGGGCAGCCGTGCGGAGCGGTGCATCAGGACGGCGACCGGCTCGCCCGGCCGGGCCGCCGCGTCGACGCGGCGGGCGACGGTGTCGGACAGGGCGTCGAGTTCGGCGTAGCTGAGGCGCTCGGCGTGGTCCTCGACGGCGGTCGCGTCCGGGCAGCGGCGCACGGTCGCGGCGAAACGGGTCACGAGGGTGCCCGCGGCCGGGTCGAGCAGGTCGGCGACCGAGGTGCCGGTCGTGGTGCGGGCGGCGGCCGCGAGGTCGACGGCGGTGCGGCGCAGGTCCTCCACGAACCGGTCCACGCCGGCGCCGTCGAGGACGGCGGTGCGGTGGTTGGCGAGGATCTCGGTGCCGTCGGGGGTGTCGGTGATCTCGAGGCCGAGGTCGAAGTGGCCCTGCTGGCCGCGCCGGTGCACCGGCTCCCATCCGGCGGGCGCGGGCACGTCGTCCCGCTCCCAGTTCTGGTAGGCGAGCGTGACGGTGGGCAGCGCGTCGTCGCCGTGCGCGGCCCGGCACAGGGCGGCGAACCGCGGGTAGGGCAGCGCCGCGTGGGCGAGGGCCTCGCGCACGGACCGGCCGAGGACGCGCAGCCAGGCGGCGGGGTCGAGTGCCGGGTCGACGTCGACGCGTACGGGGACCGTGTTCACGAAGCAGCCGACGGTCGCCTCGTCCTGTGCGGAGGAGCGCCCGTAGGTGGGCACGGCCACCAGGAAGGAACGCCGGCCGGTGGCCCGCGTCAGGGAGAGGGCGAACGCGCCGAGCCACGCGGTGAACCGGGGCACGTCCGCGGCCCGCGCGAGCTCGCCGAGGGCGGCGGTCAGACTGCCGGGCAGCGTGTACTCGCGGTGGGCGCCGGCCGCGCCGGCCTGCTCACCGCCGCCGGGGAAGAGGACACCGGCGGGGGTGGCGTCGGCCAGGCGGGTGCTCCAGTGGCGCTCGGCCTCGGCCCACACGGCGGGTTCGGCGGCGTCGCGTTCGCGGCGCAGCGCCGCGGCCGGCGAGCCCGCCTCGGGCAGGCCGGCGGACACGCCGCGCACATGGGCCTCGTACAGGGCGGTGATGTCGCGGCGCAGCAGGTCGGCGGAGCGGCCGTCCACGGCGATGTGGTGCGTGGTGAGCTGGAGGACCGGCCGCTCCCCGGCGACCTCCCAGAGCACGGCTCGCAGCAGCGGTTCGGCGGAGGTGCGCAGCCTGCGGTCAGCCTCGTCGGCGACGGCCCGCTCCAGCGCCTCGCCGTCGACGATCCGAGTGACGAGCGCGGGGGCGTCCGGCGCGGGGACGAACGCGGGGCTGCCGTTGTGGGTGCGCACGCAGCAGCCCAGCAGGGGGTGGCGGCGCACGAGATCCGCGACAGCGGCGCGCACGGCCTCGCGGTCGGCGCCCTCGGGCAGCCGCCAGGACAGCGAGATGTTGTACGGGGTGTGCGGGGCGGCGGCCTGGTCCGCGGCCCACATGCCGACGAGCCGGTCGGGCAGCGGGGCCGGGAACGTGGCGTCGGCGACCGGAGCGGCCGGAGCGGCCGGAGCGGTGGTGGCGCCCTCGGCGGCGAGGGCGGTCAACTGAGCGCCGTGCGAGGCCAGCAGACGCTCGGTCAGGTCCCGCAGTCCGGTGCTGTCCAGGAGCAGGGGCAGCGGCACCCGGCCGAGGTCGTCCTCCAGGATCCGGGCGAGCCGCATCAGGGCGATGGAGTCGAGGCCGTGATCGGCGAGCGGAATCTCGGGATCGAGGTCGATGTCACCGGGCCCCCGCCCGACGGTCCGCGCGACCCGCCCCGTGATCCAGCGCAACGCGCTCTGCTCGGGGCCGCCGGGGGCCGCCTGCGGTACGGGAGCGGTCTCCGGCCGGGCGGAGGTGACCGGAGCTCGGGGCTTCGTGCGGGCGGGCCCGACCACCGGCGCGGGCTGCCCGGTGACCACGCCCACGGCCGCTTCCCACGCGGTGAGGTCGCCGGCCGCCAGGGCCGCGTAGGGCGTGGTGGCGTCCGGGGCGAGCAGGGGCCAGACGCGGCTCAGGGCCGCGCGGGTGGCGACGGGGCGCAGGCCGTAGGTGTCGGCGAGGTAGGCGAGGGCGTCGGGTTGCGGGGCCATGCCCGCGTCCGCGAGGACGGGCCAGCCGACGGAGAGGGTGCGGCCGGGCCGGCCGGTCGCCGCGCGGCAGGCGGCGAAGCCGTCGAGGAAGCCGTTGGCGAACGCGTAGTCCGACTGGCCCTGGTTGCCGACGAGCGCGGCCAGGGACGAGGCGAGGACGAAGAAGTCGAGGGGGTGGCCGGTCAGGGCCGCGTCCAGGCGCAGGGCGCCGAGCACCTTGGCCCGGCACACCTCTTCGACGGTCTCGGCCGTCTTGCCGCGCAGGAATCCGTCGCGGAGCACGCCGGCCGTGTGCACGACGCCGCGCAGCTGGACGCGTTCCCGGGCGAGCCACGTGCCGAGCGCGGCCATGTCGTCGGCGTCGGCGACGTCGCAGCGGCGGTAGGTGACGGCGCCGGCCCGGCCCTGTTCACCCAGTTCCTTCAGGGCCGCGGCGTCCGGCTCCGAACGCCCCACGAGCACCAGGCGGGCGCCCGGGGTCCGGGCCAGGATGTCGGCGGCGACGTGCCGGCCGAGTCCGCCGAGTCCACCGGTGACGAGGTAGGTGCCGTCGGGCCGCAGGGGCGGGCAGGCGGTGTCCGGGGCGGTGGACGCCGCGCCGGCGAGCGGGCGCAGGACGGACACCCTGCGCCCGGAGCCGCCCAGCCGGACCCAGTCGGCGCCCGCGGCGGGCCGTGCGGCCTCGGCGAGCAGTTCGGTGACGTCCGTGGGGGCGGCGGCCCCGTCGAGGGTGACCAGGCGCACCGTGAACCTGCCGGTCTCACCGGCGACGGTCCGCGCCAGGCTGTGCAGGCCGTGCACCAGGGGCGGGAGGGTGCCGTCGCGCCCGGCCCGGGTGACGAGCAGGACGCGGGCACCGTCCAGGGCGCGGCTGCGCACGAACGCGCGCAGGAGCCGGAACGCGGGGGCGAGTTCGCCGCTCACGAACCGCTGCCACTCCCCCGTGACCTCGTCCGGGGACAGCGGTGCGGTTCCGAGGCGGGCCGCCGCGCCGCCGTGTGCCAGGTCGACCAGGACGACGGCGGGCGGGCCGGTGCGCCGGGCGGTCTCCGCGAGGGTCTCCTCGTCGGCGGCCTGCTCCGCCCCGAGGGTGGCGGCGGCCTGCGCGTCCCAGCCCGAGGCTCCGGTGCCGACGACCCACAGGGGTGCCTGCGGGAGGTCGGGCGCGGCCGCACCGGCCGGTGCGGGGCTCCAGTCCGTCGTATATCCCCGTACGGGAACGGGGTCGGACGCGGTGTGCGTGGTGGAGGTCGCGGCCGGGCGGGGGGCGGCCTGCGGGCGGGTGCCCTCGTCGACCAGGACGCGGAAGCCGGTCACGTCGGCGAGCACGTCCCCGCTGTCCGGGTCGACGATGTTCAGGTCGAAGACGTGGATGCCGGCCGCGGTGTCGTGCCGGACCCGGCGGGCGTGCACATAGGCGCCGCCGGTTGTCGGCTGATGGACCGTCATCCGTTCGACGGCCAGCGGGCGCAGGGTGCGCCCGGCGCCGGATCCTTCCCGCAGCAGGAGGTACGCGGCCGTCTGGCAGGCCCCGTCGAGCAGCGCGGGGTGCATCACGTGGCGGCCGTCGGGGTCCTCGCCCTCCGCGAGCCGCAGCTGCGCGGTGACCTCCTCGCCGCGTACGACGGCCCGCCGCACGGTGCGGTACATGGGGCCGTAGGAGAATCCGTGGGCGGCGAACAGCCCGTAGAAGTCCTCGCCGTCGCCGGCGCCGATGTGGGCGTCGAGATCGGCGGTCCGGTAGACGAGGACGGGCCGTACGGGGCCGTCGGCGCCGGGGGCCGGGGCCGGGTCGACCCAGCCCTGGGCCACGACGTCGTCCTCGACGCAGGTCCTGAAGCGCCGGGAGCCGCGCCCGTCGGGCTCCTCGAGGACGGTGCTGACCGTCATGGGCAGGCCGGCGGCCGGGCGCGGCCAGACGAGGTCCCGCAGGACGGTGCGGTAGGGGTTGCCGCCCGCGCCGAGCAGCGCCTCGTGCACCAGTTCGGGGTGGAAGGCGCCGGGCAGCAGCGCCTCTCCGTCGACGACGTGGTCGGCGACCCAGCGCGAGGCGCCGCCCAGGCGCGCGGTGACGGTGCGGGCGGCCGGCACGGTCAGGGTGTCGGTGAGCGGCATCGGGGAGGTGCCGGACTCGGGCAGCGCGCAGCGGACGCGGGCGAACGGCGTGCCGGGCAGCGGGACGCGCCGCCCGCCTGCCGTGGGGGCGCAGGCGGCGTCGGCGACCCAGGCACGGGCTGCGTCCTCCGCGCCGTCCGCCCGCGGGTCGGTGAGCAGCGCCGGGTGGTCGGCGCCGTCGGCGAGGGCGCGCAGCGCGGCGCGCAGTTCGTCCGTGTCGTGGGCGGTCACGGCGGCCCGGCAGGGGCCGTGGTCGCGGCCGGTGTGCAGGGTGTGGGCGATGTCGGTGAGGCGGTGGCCGTCGACGGCGGCGGCGAGTGCGCGGGCCGTGTCGGCGAGGCGTCCGGCGTCCGGTGCCGAGAGGGGTATCAGGACGGGCCCGGCCGCACGCTCCGCCGCCTTGTGGTCCTCGCGGTACTCCTCCAGGACGACGTGGGCGTTGGAGCCGCCCGCGCCGAACGAGCTGACGGCGGCACGCCGCGGTGTGCCGGAGACGGTGCCGGACCAGGGTTCGGCGGCCGTCTGGATGCGCAGCGCGGTGCCGTCGAGGCCGAGCTTCGGGTTGGGCCGCTCGGCGTGCAGGGTCGGTACGAGGCGTGCGTGCCGCAGTTGCAGGATGGCCTTGGTCAGTCCGGCGATCCCGGCGGCGGCCTCGGCGTGCCCGATGTTGGACTTGACGGAGCCGACGCGCAGCGGGCCGTGGGTGCCGGCGTCCTCGAACGCGAGCGCCAGGGCGCGCAGTTCGACGGGGTCGCCCAGTTCGGTGCCGGTGCCGTGCGCCTCCAGGTAGCCGACGCTCGACGGGTCGACGCCGGAGCGGCGCAGGGTGGCGTCGATGAGCGCGGCCTGGGCGCGCGGGTTGGGGACGGTGTAGCCGCCCGTGCCGCCGCCGTGGTTGAGGCCGGTGCCGCGGATCACGGCGTGGATCGTGTCGCCGTCCGCCTCGGCGCGGTCGAGGCGCTTGAGGACGACGGCGCCCGCGCCCTCGCCGGGCACGAACCCGTCGCCGCCCGCGCCGAACGCCCGGGTGTGCTCGCCGCGCGAGGGCATGCCGAGGGCGCACAGGCCGGTGAAGCGGTCCGGGTGCAGGTACAGGTTGACGCCGCCCGCGAGCGCGAGGTCCGCCTCGCCGTTCTGCAGGGCGCGGCAGGCCAGGTGCAGGGCGGTCAGGGAGGACGAGCACATCGTGTCGACGGTCAGGCTCGGGCCGCTCAGGTCGAAGACGTGCGAGACGCGGTTGGCGACGGACGCGGCAGCGGTGACCGCGTACTCGGGGTTGTCGGCGCCCGCGGCACGGGCGTCGCGCTGGACGAGGAGGTGGCTGTTGGCGGTCACTCCGGCGAACACGGCGACGGACGGGCCGCCGTGGCTGCCCGCGAGGCTCCGCCGGGCGTAACCGGCGTTCTCGAAGGCCTCCTTGGCGATCTCCAGGAACAGCCGCTCCTGCGGATCCATGAGCGCGGCCTCGCGCGGGGTGAGCCGGAACATCGCCGGGTCGAAGGCGTCGATCCCGTCGACGAAGCAGCCCCAGCGGGCGTATCCGCCGCCGAGGGTGCGGGCGGTGCGCCAGTCCCACCGTTCGGCGGGCACCTCGCGCACCGGGGTGCGCCCCGCGTCCAGCAGCTCCCAGAACGCGTCGACGTCGGCGGCGCCCGGGTACCGCCCGGCGAGTCCGACGACGGCGATGGCGTCGCCGTCCGTGGCCCGCTCGGGGGATGCGGCCACGGGGGTCACCGGTGCCGCCCGGTGGGGCCGGGCGACCTCGCGTACGGTCTGCTCCGCCTCCATACGCATCGGCAGGGGCGCGCTCGGCGCCGGAGCCAGGTGCAGGGCCAGGTCCCTCGGGGTGGGGTGCTCGAAGAGCAGGGTCGAGGTGACGGTCCGCTCGGGGTACCGGGCGCGCAGCCGCTCGCAGAACTCCTCGTTGAGCAGGGAGTCCACGCCGAGCGCGGGGAAGTCACGGTCCGGGTCGAGCAGGGTCCGGTCGCGGGCGGTGAGCTCGGCGACTAGGTCCAGGAGACCGTCCAGGACGTCCCCTGACGGTGGTGTCCGCACCGGCTGCAGTGCGGCGGAGCGCTCCGCCGCACGGCCGGGGGCCGCCGTCCCCCGCGCCGCCAGCATCGCGGCCAGGTCGTCCACGGTCCGGTGCTCGAACAGGGCGGTCGCGGTCACGGGACCGTACCGGCGCGACACCGCCTCGACCAGTTCCATGTTCAGCAGGGAGTCGACGCCCAGTTCCTGCCAGGGCAGATAGCCGGGCACGTCCGCGGCGGGGTCGCCGAGCAGGTCACGTACGACGGCCCGCAGCCCCTCGGCGATGTCCTGGACGGCGGGGTCAGCCGCCGCTGCCGCTTCCCCGGGCGCCTCGGCGCCGGGCGGGAGGCAGGTCAGCAGGGCCACGCACCCCGGCACGTCCCGCAGCCGGTCGACGCCGGTGAGCCGCCAGCCGTGCTCCTCGAGCAGCGCGCGCCAGCGCGGCACGTCCAGGAGCGGGCCGTGCGGCATGCGCCGGTCGGTGTCGACGTAGCGCCACCAGCCGTCGGTCAGGCCGAAGGTGAGGGTGTAGACGGCGGCGGGGGCGACCATCTCGGCGAGGAGCAGCCGGCCGCCCGGGGCGAGCAGCCGGCCGATGTGGTCCAGGGTGCGGGACAGGTCGCGGGTCGCGTGGATGACGTTGCTGGCGACGACGAGGTCGACGGCGGCGGCCGGGAAGCCCTGGGGCTCCGGGTTCTTCTCGATGTCGAGCAGGCGCGGCGTCACGCGGTCGCCGAAGCGGCGGCGGCCGTGCTGGAGGAAGGCCGGCGACACGTCGGTGTACGTGTAGTCGGCGTCCCGCACTCCGCGCGCGTCCAGGGCGGCCAGCGCGGCGGTGGTGGTGCCGCCGACGCCCGCGCCGATCTCCAGGATCCTCGGTGCGCGCAGCGCGGCGGCGCCGTCCGCGAGGGCTTCGGCGGCGGCGGCGTTGACCGGGTCGAAGAGCTGGTTGCCGCTGTAGACGGCGGTGACTCCGCTGAGGTCGCCGCCGGGGAACAGGACGGCCGTGGCGGGCAGTTCGCCCCGCAGGACGGGCCCGTACGACTCCAGGGTGCGGTCGAGCAGGGTGAGGTGTCCGGCCAGGTCGGGGTGGTCGGCGAGCAGGCGGTCGCGGGTGCGGTCCAGCTCCGCGCGGCTGGGCACAGAAGCTCCCGCCCCGGCGTGCTCGGCGAGGAGTTCGAGGATCGCGGCGAGCAGCCTGCGGTGCTCGGGGACGATGCCGAGGAGCGTGGCCGCCGCCTCGGTGTCGGTCGCGGGGCGCGCGGCGAGCGCCGGCGCGAGACCGAGCTGCGTCATCCGGTGCGCGAGCGCGCCGCGCGCGTAGGTGTCGAGCCGGCGGGCGGGGTCCGCGCTCTCCCCGGCCGTGGCGGGCGCGGTGAGCGGGCGCAGCGGCTCCGGGTCGCCGCTGAGCACGAGGGACTGCGGTCGGTTGCCGGACATGCCCGCTTCCAAGGCGGCCACTCCCCTTTCCGGGTCGAATGCGGTGATGCCGGGATATTCGCGGGCGACGTGCGTGGTGTAGCGGCGGGCGAGACCGGTGTCCCGCCACAGCCCCCAGTCGAAGGCGCGCACGGCGAGTCCGGTGTCGCCGTCGGCGGCGGTGGCGTAGTGGCCGAGGAAGGCGTTGGCGGCCGAGTAGTTGAGGCCCCCGACGCTGCCGAAGAGGCCGGCGGCGGAGGAGAACAGGACGAGGGCGGCGGGCCGGCCTTCCGGGCGCTCGCGCAGGGCGCGGCGCAGGGCCAGGACGGCGGTCACCTTGGTCGCGAGGACCCGGTCCAGGTCCTCCCGGCGCAGGGTGTCGAGCCGGGCCGGACTGAGGGAGCCGACGCTGTGGACGACGCCGTCCGGTTCGCCGAACGCGGCCCGGCAGGCGGCGACGGCGCGTTCGACGGCGGTGGGCTCGGCGATGTCGGCGCTGAAGTACCGTGCCCGCGCGCCGAGTTCGGACAGCCGGTCGATGAGCGCGGACGTCCGCTCGTCGGCGGGCGAGCGGCCCACGATGAGGAGTCGCGCCCGGTAGCGCCGGGCGAGGTGGCGGGCCACTTCGGCGCCGATGCCTCCGGCGCCGCCGAACAGCACGTACGTCCCGCCGGTGACGAAGCCGTCGCCGCCGGCGGCGGGTGCCGGTGCCGGGCGGTCGGCGTAGATCTGGCGCAGGCGGCGGCCGCCGCGCAGGGCGACGAGCGGCACGGCCGGGGCGCAGGGTTCGGCCAGGGCCGCGGCGAGTTCGGCGGGTCCCGCGTCCGCGTCGAGGTCGACGGCGGCGGCGGTGAGGCCCTCGACCTCGCGGGGCAGGGTGCGCAGGGCACCGAGCAGGGCGCCCTGAAGCGCCGCTCCGGGCCGCGGGGCGCCGCCGTCCGGGTCGGTGAGGCCGACGGTGACGAGGGTGAGCCGGGCACCGTCCTGGGCGCGGGCGATGGTGAGCAGGGTCTCGAGCCGGTCCCCCAACGCCCTTACGCCCGCCGCGTCCTCGCTCCAGCGGGAGCCGTCCACGAGGAGCGCGACGTGCTCCGCACCCCGCAGGGCCCCGACGAGCCCGGGGTCGTCGGCGGACACGCCCCGCACCCCAGTACTCCCGGCGAGCCAGGCACTGTCAGCGTCGTGCACGACCACGATGTCGTGGACGGGCGAGGAGTCCGCGGGGGCCGCCTCGACCTGCCATTCCGGCACCAGCACCCGCACATCGCCCGGGACGGAGACAGGGACGGAGACGGCTGCGGGCGAGGCGCCCTCGGCACCGGCCGTCGCAGGCAGCAACGCAGAACCGGTCCGCGCGCCGTCCCCGCCGATCACGGATGCGGACCCGGCGGCGGGCGAGGCGCCCTCGGCACCGGCCCTCGCAGGCACGGGGACAGATCCGGACCGCGTGCCGGGAATCCCGGCACGCCGTGCGCTGTCCATACCCGGCGCCGGCACGGTCCCCGCCGTACGCGAGTCGGGGCCCTCAAACGCTGACCCCGCCGGTCCTTCCGACCCTTCCGGTCCGAACACCCCGGCACCACGGCCCGATCGGTCCTCAGCGCGGGCGGACGCGGTGGCGTGCAGGCGCAGGCCCGCGACGCGCAGGACCGTCCGGCCCTCGGCCTGCGCCTCCAGGTCGACGACCGTGTGCGTGGCGCTCTGCGCGGTGCGGACGATCCTCAGGTCCGCCCGCTCGGGCACGGTGCCGGACCAGTCCACCTGTTCCGCCGCTGCCGCGACCTGCAGGCCGGGGGCGTCCGTCAGGGACAGGGAGGTCTGCAGCACGGCGTCCAGCCACGCCACACGCCGGGTCCGGGCGTCCGAAGCGGCAGGGGCGACGAGGTGGGCCCGGGCCTGTTCGCCCTGGCGGCGCAGATCGCGTACGACGTCGTAGACCGGGCCGGTCACGATGCCGCGCCCGGCCAGGACGCCGCGCAGGTCGATGTCCCGGGCGGGGCCGTGGGGTTCGCCGGCGGGCAGGGGCGCCGCGGGGGCGTCGGCGCGCTCGGCGCGGGCGACGGTGGCGCCGTCGTGCTCGACCGTGATCCGGACGGCGCCGCCCGTCTCCTCGCTGCCGCGCAGCAGACGCACGGAGCCCTGTGCGGGCACGGGCACCGGCCGCAGGAAGCGCAGGTTCCGCAGCGCGACGGGGCCGCCCTCGGCGAGCGCGTCGATCAGGGCCGCGCCCGGGAGGGTGGTGGTGCCGCCGACCCGGTGCTCGGCCAGCGGGTCGCCGGCGCGCACGACATAGCCCTCCGCGCCGGGCAGCCAGTGGGAGTCGCGCTCGAAGGGGTACGGGACGAGCGGCACGCGGCGCGGGTGCGGCCCGCCGGACCACCGGCCGGCCCAGTCCGCGAGGCTTGTGTCCGCGCCCCCGAGCCAGTCCCGCAGCCAGGGGTCGGCGGGCTCGTCGTGCTCGCCCCGCGTGGCGAACGCCCGTGCCGCTTCGGCGAGTTCGTCGAGGTCGCGGACGACGAACAGGGCGCGGTGCGCCAGGTGCCTGCGGCCGGACTGGAGCGTCCAGGCGATCTCGTCGAGCGCGGGCGCCGACGCCCCGGCGGCCAGCTCGGCGAGGCTCGCGGCGAGCCGCGTCAGGGAGCCCGGCGTCGCCGCGGACAGCGGTACGGCGAACGGCCCGCCGCCCGGGGTGCGTGTGCCGTGGACCTGCGGTGCCTCCTCCAGGACGACATGGGCGTTGCTGCCGCCGAACCCGAAGGCGCTCACCGCCGCGCGGCGCGGTGCGCCACCGGTCCCGGCGGGCCAGGGCACCGGCTGCGCGGCGACCCGGACCGGGGTCCCGTCGAGCTCGATGTGCGGGTTGAGTCGGGTGAAGCCGGGCGTGCCGGGGATCAGGCCGTGCCGCAGCACCTGGACCGCCTTGATGACGCCGGCGAGGCCGGACGCGCCTTCCAGATGGCCGATGTTGGCCTTGGCCGAGCCGACCCAGACGCGGCCCTCGGGCCCCGCCGCGCGTTCGGGCATGCCCTGCGGACCGGCGTCGAGGACCTCGCGGAAGGCGTCCAGCTCGATGGGGTCGCCGAGCGGGGTGCCGGTGCCGTGCGCCTCGAGGAAGCCGAGGTCGGCCGCGCTGAGGCCGGACCGGTCGAGCGCGGTGCGGATCAGTCCGCTCTGCGCGCGCGGGTTGGGCGCGGTCAGCGCGGCGGCGCGGCCGCCGTGGTTGACGGCGGTGCCCCGGACGACGGCGAGCACGGGGTCGCCGTCGGCGAGGGCGCGGCGCAGCGACTTGAGGACGAGCCATCCGGCGCCCTCACCGCGTACGAAACCGTCGGCGTCCGCGTCGAAGACCCGGCTGCCGCCCTGGGGCGAAAGCATGCCGGCCCGGCGGTAGGCGCGGGCGTTGAAGCCGTTGCTGAGCAGGTTCGCGGCGCCCGCGAGCGCGACCTCGCACGCACCGGAGCGGACGGCGGCCTCGGCGAGGGAGAGGGCGGTGAGGGCGCCGGAGCAGGCGGTGTCGACCGTGATGCTGGGGCCGGTGAAGTCGTACAGGTGGGAGATGCGGTTGGCGAGGAACGCGGGGAGGGTGCCGGTGGTGGCGTAGCCGTCGGCGGCGGGCCCGTGGGCCACCAGCTGCTCGCGGTAGTCGTAGCTGCACGTGGCGGCGTACACGCCGACGGGGGTGCCCGCGAGGGTGTCGGGGGCGAGGCCCGCGTGTTCCAGGGCGTGCCAGCTGAGTTCGAGCAGGGCGCGCTGCTGGGGGTCCATGGACGCGGCCTGACGCGGTGTCACGTCGAAGAAGTCCGCGTCGAACAGGTCGATGCGGTCGAGCAGTCCGGCGCGGAACCCGTCCGGCACCTCGCCCGCGAGCCGTCCCTCCCCCACCGGTCCGATACGGCACTCCCCCGCGCTCAGGAGCCGCCAGAAGGCCTCGGCGTCGTCCGCGCCCGGCACCCGGCAGGCCATGCCGATGACGGCGACGGCGTCGTCCGTGCCGGAGCCGGTCCCCGCGCCGATGCCGGAGCCGGTCCCCGTGCCGATGCCGGTGCGGGTGCCCGTGTCGTCGGCGCCCTTGCCGGTGCCCGCGCCCGACGCCGGTTCGCTGCCCTTGCCGGTGCCCGCGCCCGACGCCGTTGCGCTGCCGGTGCCCGCGCCCGACGCCGTTGCGCTGCCCGTGCCGATGGCGGTGCCGGTGCCCGTACCCGGGCCGTTGTCCTGGGACGGTGCCTGTTCCGGAGCCGGAGTGTGTTCCGGGGCCTGCTGCGGTGTGGGCGTCCGCTCGTCCCGGGCCCGTTCGGACAGCAGCTCCGCGAGGGCCTCCAGCGTCGGATGGCGCCAGACGGCCGTCGCGGGCAGCGGGACGCCGAAGGCGGTGCGGGTCTCACGGATCAGGAGCAGCGCACGCGCGGAGTCGAGCCCCTGCTCGCCGAGCGGGCGCGTGGGATCCACACGGTGGCCCAGTACCTCGGACGCCAGGTCGACGAGCCGCTCCAGCACATCGCCCCGCGGAGCCGCGGCCGGCACGGCCTGCACCGGGGTCTCGGGGCTGTCGTCGGCCGTGCCGGCCGAGCCGAGGGACGCGGTCAGCGCCTCCAGATAGGCGGACGCGTCCCGCCCGTTGAGCACGGTGTGGTCGAAGGCGAGCACCATCCGGCGCACGGGGCGCGTCCCGGAGTCGTCGACGCCGCCGAGGAAGAGGGTCGCGACGGCGGGCGGCACGACGACCGGCACCGCGAGGTCCGGGCCCCGGTCGCCGAGGTGGGAGAGCAGGAGAGTGACGCGGCCGTCGGCCTGCGACCGGCCGCCGAGCGCCTCCTCGACGGCCTGCGCGTAGCGGCCGTCGAACTCCTCGGCCGGCAGGGTGTCGGCCTCGCGCACCACGGCGACGGTGAGGTCGGCGGCGTCGGTGGCCACGGCGATCCCGAGGTCCACGTGCTCGTGCACCCGCAGCGTGCCCGGGTCGAGCCTGCGCGAGCGCAGCCGGGCTCCCTCGGGGGCCGCCGCGCAGCGGGCCGCGTGGTGGGCGAAGGCCTGGAAGGCGGTCGAGAAGCGGGTGCCGCGGTGCCGGCGCAGCGCGGCCTGGAGCGTCTCCTCGTCGACGAGCGCGGAGACGACGGCGGGGACGACCTGGTCGCGGGCGGCGAGAAGGGCCCGGTTGAGGGCGCGCTGGCGGTCGGACTGGGCGACGTCGGTGCACCCGTTCTCCGCCGGCTCCGCCTCGTCACCGCTCCGCTCGGCGATGTAGCGCTGGAGGTCGGCGGGCATCAGGCTGGTGCCCTGCGCGGGGATGCCGGGCAGCAGGCTCTCGTCGATGCCGAGGCGGCGGGCGTGCGCCCGGGTGCGCGGAGGGATGCGCCGCGTCCCGGCGGGCCGACCGGGCACACCCTGCGCGGACGCGCCGGGGGCCTGCGGCCCGGCGGCGGCCGTGACCTGCGTGTCCGCCACACCGGCCCCGCCCGCCCCGCCGGGCACGTCCTGGCGCAGGGGCACGATCCGGCCGACGGAACCGCCGATCGGTACGGTGTCGCCGACCTCGACGAGCCACGCCTCGAGGGTTCCGGCCACGGGGGACTCGATCTCGACGGCCGCCTTGTCGTGCTCCATCTCGTAGACGACCTCGTCCTTGGCGACCGTGTCGCCCGGCCGCTTGAGGAAGCGGACGATGCGCACCTCGACGATCCCTTCGCCGAGGCGCGGAACGGACAGCACGGATTCCGTGGTCATCTGCGCTTCTTCTCCCTGCGGTCAGGCCAGTACGGAACGGACGGCCGCGACCACGTCGTCGGCGGCGGGCAGCACGGCACGCTCGAGGTCGGGGTGGAAGGGGACGTGTACGTCCTCCCGGGTCACCAGGCGCGGCGGGGCGAGCAGCGAGTAGAACTCGTCGTCCCGCGAGAGGAGTTCGGTGATCAGTCCCGCGCCGAAGCTGCTGGTGCGGTTGTCCTCCTGCACCACGACCAGGCGGCCGGTGCGGCGTACGGAGGCCGCGACGGTCTCGCGGTCCAGGGGTACGAGCCAGCGCAGGTCGATCACGTCGGCGCCGACGCCGTCGGCCGCGAGAGCGTCGGCGGCGTCCAGGGCGAGTTCGGTGCCGTTGCCCCAGGTGACGACGGTGACGTCGGTGCCGTCGCGCAGGGTGCGGGCGCCGAGGGCCGGTGCGGGCCGCGCGGCCGGTTCGCGGCGGCGGCGCATGAGGTGCTTGGGCAGCAGGACGAGCGTCGGGTCGGGCGCGGTGAACGACTCGAGGAACGCGGCCTCGGTGTCCTCCGGGGTGGAGGGGACGACGACCCGGAGGCCGGGCAGGTGGGTGAACAGGCTCTCGTTGCTCTGGCTGTGCCAGATCCCGCCGCCGGGCAGGTATCCGCCCCAGGGCGCGTAGAGGACGACGGGGCACTGCCACGCGGAGAGGCTGCGCCAGCGCAGGGTGGTGAGCTGCGCCGCGATCTGGTTCCAGGCGGGTCCCGCGAAGTCGACGAACTGGAGCTCCACGACCGGCCGCATTCCGGCGGCGGCGAGTCCCACGGCGGCGCCGACGATGGTGGCCTCGGCGAGCGGCGCGTTGCTCATGCGTTCGCCCGCGGCCTCGCCGAGCCCCTTGGTGAAGCCGAAGACGCCGCCCTTGGGGTCGTCGATGTCCTCGCCGAACAGGACGAGTTCGGGGTGGCGGGCGAGTCCCGTGGCCAGGGCGCGGTTGACGGCGGACACCATGGTCCCGCCGCACGGTTCGGTGCGCGGCGCGGCATCGGCTTCCGCGGCGCCCGCGTCCGTGCCGCCCGTGACGGCCGGCGCGGGGGCGAAGAGGTGGTCCATGACGGTCTTGGGGTCGGCGGCCGGCTCGGCGGCGACGCGTGCGTAGACCGCTTCGACGTCGACGGCGTGCCGGGCCGCGGTGCGCTCGATCCACGCCTCGTCGACGACGCCCTCCTCGACGAGGCGGGCGCCGAAGATCTCCACCGGGTCGCGCAGCGCGGCCAGGTCCTCCTGGCTGCGGTAGACACGGTGGTCGTCGGAGGAGGTGTGGGGGTCGAGCCGGTCCAGTTCGCACCACAGGACGTGGGGGCCCTGGCCGCCGCGGATGGCGTCGAGGGCGGCCCGGCCGGCGGCGTGCACGGCGTCGGGGTCGGCGCCGTCGACGACGGTGGTGCGGTCGGAGGGGAGCAGTCCGAGGGCCCGGGGTGACATGTCGGCGGTCGGTGTGGAGATGCCGTAGCCGTTGTCGGAGACGAGGAAGAGGACGGGCAGCGCGCGTTCGACGGCGAAGGCGACCGCCTCGAAGAATTCGCCCTGCCGGGTGGAGGCGTCGCCGATGGAGCAGACGACGACCTGTTCGCGGTGCCGCAATTGCGCGGCCCAGGCCGCTCCGACGGCCGGCAGGCACTGGCTTCCGGTCGGGCTCGCGACCGAGAAGACATTCCCTTCGCGGTGGCCGAAATGGGCGCTCATATTGCGTCCGCCGGAATGCGAGGCGGCCTTGGCCATGAGGTCGCGGGCCTGGGCCTCGGGGTCCATTCCGCGGGCCAGCAGCAGGGTGCGGTCACGGTAGTGAGGGACGATCAGGTCCTCGGGTTCCAGCAGCTCACAGAGGGCGGCGAGCGCCTCGTGCCCGGCGGAGGAAATGTGGAACCAGGCTTCTCCCTGCCGCAGCACGATTCCCGACCGGCGGTCGCATTCGCGGGAGAGCAGCATGAGTTCGAGGAAGTCAGCCCGCCGGTCGGCGGGTATCCCCGAAGGCCCGGTTTCCTTCTTCCGATTCGTCACCACCGCATCGTGCCGTGCCACGGTGATCGCGGACATCGCCCCCAACGACCAATTGGGGAAAGGCGGTCGATCCCTCTTGAGAGGGAGTTCCGGGGGAATTTCCGCGGAACGGCGGCGGGGCCCCACCCCGCAGAGGGGTGGGCGGCGGTGGGGGGGGGGTTGAGCGGGGGGTAGAGGACACCGCCCCCCCCTCC
>NZ_JBHYTK010000001.1:114111-140975 GCF_042749255.1 Streptomyces sp. NPDC059524
CCTTTTTTTCACTGAAACTCTGTGGCCCCCGGGGGGGCGGGTTGGGGGGGGCTGGTTGCGTTCGTGTCAGTGTTCCCCCCCCCCCCCCCCCCCCGGGGTGGGGGGGGGGGGCCGCTCGGGCGGGTGGTCTCAGCGGGTGACGAGCCGCGCGCCGACGGAGTCCGGTACCGGTGCGGCGGCCGGCTCGGGGTGGGCCATGAGGATGGACCGCTGGAGGCGGCCGAGCGCGGTCGACGGCTCCAGGCCGAGCTCCCGTACGAGGGTGGTGCGCAGCCGCTGGTAGACATTGAGGGCCTCGCCGCGCCGGCCGGAGCGGTGCAGGGCGAGCATGAACTGGCCGTGCAGGCTCTCGTGCATCGGGTACCGGTTGACCAGCACCGTCAGTTCGGAGAGCAGCTCGCGGTGGTGGCCGAGCCGCAGGTCCGCCTCGATCCGCTGGTCGAGGGCGCACAGCCGGGTCTCCTCCAGGCGCCTGACCTCGAGGGTGATCTGGCTGCCGGCCTGGACGTCGGCGAGCGCGGCCCCGGTCCACAGCGACAGGGCGTCGCGCAGCCGGCGGGCGGCTCCCGCGTAGTCCTCGGCGTCCATGGCCCGGTACCCGGCGCCCGCGCGCCGCTCCAGTTCCTGGAAGTCGAGGGTGCCGCCGCGGGTCTCCAGGCGGTATCCCCCGGGCAGGGTGACCAGGATGTCCTTGGCCTTGGTGGCGTGGTCGCCGCCCTGGAGCAGTGCCTCACCGATGAGTTCCCGCAGTTGCAGTATGTAGGTCTGCAGGGTGGTGCGGGCGCTGCGCGGGGGCTGCTCGTCCCAGAGCTCCTCGATCAGGGTCGGCACGGGGACGACGTGGTCGGCGTTGAGTGCGAGCAGCGCAAGGACCTGACGCGGCTTGGGGGCGGTCGGCGCGATCGAGATGCCGTGCTCCCGCACCGACAGCGGGCCCAGTACTTCGATGTCCATCTTTTCTCCCCAGTTCGGTGCATGCAGGTCAGCGCGTGCAGGGCCACCCACCTCGACTCCGGAGCGGGCATGCTGCGGTATCGGGGCCCATGCAATAAAAAAACAGCATGGTCGGTTTGTCAATCTGGAGCGGGTAATCTCTGCCCCATGCACCCCCACCTTCTGGAGAGACGCCGCTCAGCCGGCCTCGCCGAGCGCCGCCCCGCGGACCGCCGTCAGGCATCCGTCATTGCTGGTGGAAACGGATTCCGCGTCCCTCCAGCGCCCCGTTTCGGCGAACAGCAGCGGCACCGACGCCAGCTGGTAGCGGCCGTGTTCGAGCAGCAGGACTCCCCCGCGCCGCAGCAGCCGGCCCGCCACCTTCTCCATCGCACGGATCATCTGGAGACCGCCCTCACCAGCCCAAAGAGCAAGCGGTGGATCGTAGTTGAGCACCTCGGGGGCACTGGTGCGCAGCCCGATGGGAATGTAGGGCGGATTGCTGACGACAAGGTCGACGGTGCCGTCGAGCTCGGGGAACGCGTCGCGCGCGTCGCCCTGGACGATCCTCGCCCCGGTTCCTCGCGCGTTGCGAACGGCAACACGTGCCGCCGCCTCCGAGAGTTCTACGCCGTAGACCCTCGCCTCGGGGACGTGCCGGGCGATCGACACCGCCATGGTGCCGGGCCCGGCACACAGGTCGACCACCACGGGAGACGGATTTCCCCGCCGAATCAGACCGTGCAGTCTGTTTATTGCGTCCTCAACGATCTCGGCCGTCTCCGGCTTGGGCACGAACACCCCGGGGGCCAGGGCGAAGCGCTGCCCCATGAACCAGGCGTGCCCCATGATGCGTTCGGCGGGCTCCCGCGCGACGCGGCGCTCCACGTACGCCCAGAACTCCGCCGGGACCGGCCCCGCGCTCAGCGCGTCGAGTCCGGAGGGCTCCACCCGCAGCGCGTGGGCCGCCAGCAGACGGGCGTCCGTGCGGGCGGCCTCCTCGTCGACCCCGGCCGCGGCGATCCGTGCGGTGGCCTCGTCCAGGGCCGCGGCCAGCACGCCGGGTGCGGTGGCGTCCGTACGGACCTCGGCACTCACGAGGCCCTCCGCTGCCCCGCGCCGGCGTCGGTGCCGGTGCCCGTGCCCGTGCCGCCGGAGGCGATCCACTCGTCCTCCAGGCGGCAGGTCTCCGCGATGATCGTGTCGTACAGGCCGCGCAGGAACGCCGGCTCGATGCCGTGCTCCTCGGCGTACCGGGCCGCGCGGCCCTGCACGGCGGCGATGCGGTGCGGCTGCATCATCGCCACGCCGTTGACCCGCTTGTACTCGCCGATGCGCAGGCAGATCTCCAGGCGCTCGCGCACCGCGTCGAGCAGATCCGCGTCGACCGCGTCGAGACGCGCGCGCAGCGACTCGAGGTCCTCGGCCCCGTCCACGGGCCCGATGCGTAGGGACATGGCAACTCCTCTTGTTCCGCTTGTTTTTCCTCGTGCGATCACTCGTGCGATCAACCGCTCAAGGACTGGGAGACGAAGATGTTCGAGCACTGTGTGGTGGCCGGCGGCACGGGAGCGGTGGGGCGGATGTTCGCCGACCGGCTGACCGCGTCGGGGGCCGAGGTCCTGTGCGTCGACCCCGCGGCCACGGGCCCGGGCGCCGTGGCCGACGACATCCGCGCACCGGGCCCCGCCACCGCCCGCGCCCTGGCCGGCGCCGACCTGGTGCTGCTGGCCGTGCCGGAAGCGGTCGCCCTGGACGCGGTGCGCCCGGTGACCCGGCTGATGCGGACCGGAGCGCTCTTCGCGGACACCCTCTCCGTGAAGGAGGGCGTCGCACGGCGGCTGCGCGCCGAGGCGCCCGGTGTCCAGGCGGTGGGCCTCAACCCGATGTTCGCCCCGTCGCTGCCCCTGCCGGGCCGCCCCGTGGCGGCCGCCGTCGTCACCGACGGACCGGCCGTACGGGACCTGCTCGCGCTGATCGCGGACTGGGGCGGCCGGGTGGTGGAGACGACGCCGGACGAGCACGACCGGCAGACCGCCGCGCAGCAGGCGGCGACCCACGCCGCCGTCCTCGCCTTCGGTCTCGCCCTCGGTGAGCTGGGGGCGGACGTCGCCGCGCTGCGGGCCACGGCGCCGCCCCCGCACCGCACGCTGCTGGAGCTCCTCGCCCGCGTGGCGTCGGGCACCCCGGAGGTGTACTGGGACGTCCAGGCCGCGAACCCGTACGCCGAGGCCGCCCGGCAGGCCGTGGGCCGCGGCCTCGAGCGGCTGGGCCGGGCCGTGGCCGAGAACCGCCCGGAGGCCTTCGAGGCCCTCTTCGACGAGCTGCGGGCCACCCTCGGCGAGCGGAACCTGACCGAACTGGCCGACGCCTGCGCCGAGTCGTTCGCCCGGCCGCGCTGACGCCGGGGGCGGCCCCGGCCGCCTCCCCGGTGCGGTCACCGCACGCTGCCGGCCAGCAGCTCGCGGGCCCCGGCCGGGGCGGCGGCATGCGCCTGGCGCAGGGCGCGCAGCGTGGTGCGGGCCTTGAGGAGCATCTCCTGCACCTCGTCGTCCGGGTCGGACAGGGCGATGACCGCCCCGCCCACCCCGATCGTGGCGGCGTCCTCGGTGGCGACGATCGTCCGGATCACGATGCTGAGGTCGACCGCGCCGCTCAGGGCGAAATAGCCGAGCGCCCCCGAGTAGACGCCGCGCGCCCCGCCCTCGAGCCGGTCGATGAACTGCATGGTGCGCACCTTCGGCGCCCCGGTCATCGACCCGCCGGGGAACGCGGCCCGTACGGCGGCGGGCCGTGACACGCCGGGGGCCAGCCGCCCGCGCACGGTGCTGACCAGCTGGTGCACGGTCGCGTAGGACTCCACGTCGAACAGCTTGGGGACGTGGACGCTGCCGATCTCGCAGACCTGCCCGAGGTCGTTGCGGACGAGGTCCACGATCATCAGGTTCTCGGAGCGGTCCTTCTCCGCCGCGGCCAGTTCCCGGGAGATCGCGGCGTCCTCGGCCGGGGTGGCGCCGCGCGGCCGCGTGCCCTTGATCGGCTTCGACTCGGCGACACCCTCGGCGTCGATGCGCAGGAACCGCTCGGGCGAGGAGGACAGGACCGCGCCCTGCGGGAACTGCAGGTAGGCGGCGTAGGGGGCCGGGCTGATGGCCCGCAGCGCCCGGTAGGCGGTGAGCGGGTCGACGCGGCCCGGCACCCGCAGCAGGTTCGTCAGACAGACCTCGTAGGTCTCGCCGTCGCGGATGAGGCGCCGGCACTCCTCGACGAGCTCCCGGTACGCGGCGGGCTCGTGCCGGAACTCGACGTCCAGCGGGAGCAGTTCGTCCTCGGGCAGCAGGACGACGGGCGGGCCGGGGACGGTGGCGGCCAGGCTCGCGGCGGACTCGGCCAGCCAGCCCTGTGCCGCGCGAGCGCTCGAGGGACGCCGGGGGTCGCTCAGCGCGAGCAGCCAGGCCCGGTTGTCGGCGTGGTCGAGGGCCACCATGCGGTCCGCGAACAGGAAGGCCCCGTCGGGCAGTTCGGCCGCGTGGGCGCGGTCCCCGCCGGCGTCGGCCTTGGTCTCGTACCCGAGATAGCCGACGTATCCGAGGTTGAACTGGAAGGGCAGGTCCGGTGCGGCGGGGGTGCGGCGCGCGGACAGCTCGCGCTCCAGGTGCTCGAAGAGCGTGCCCGGGCTGTGCCGCTCCTGCCCGGCGCGGTCGCGTACGCGGACGAGGTGCTCGGCGACGTCGTACGTGAGGGTCTCGCCCAGGGGCCCCGTGGGGGCGCCGAGGAAGGTGAAGCGGGACAGGCCCGGGTCGACGCGGCTGCTGTCCAGCCAGAAGCGGGCCGGGGCGTCGCCGAAGAGCGCCTCGAACGCGGCGTCGGCGTCGGGGACCTCGGTCAGCTCCCGCACGTGCAGCCGCAGTCCGCCCGCCTCCCCCGCGACGAGCGGCGCCTCGACGACGGGGCGCACTCCGGGCACCTCGGTGGCGAACGGGGCGCGGCCCCGGGCCCGCAGGCTCAGGTCGCGGAAGTTGGCGAGCAGCCGGTGACCGTGCTCGCTGCTGATGGACTCCGGATGGAACTGCACGCCCCAGCGCGGTGCCTCGCGGTGCCGCACGGCCATCAGCAGCCCGTCGCGCGTCGCGGCGGTCGTCACCAGGTCGGCGGGCGGCCGGTGCACGGTGAGCGAGTGGTAGCGCACCACGCGCAGCGGCGAGGGCACGCCCTCGAACAGGCCGGTGCCGTCGTGCTCGATCAGGCTGGTCCGGCCGTGGACCGGTTCGGGGGCGTGGCCGACCTCGCCGCCGCCGAGCAGGCACAGCGCCTGGTGCCCGAGGCACACCCCGAGCAGCGGCAGGTCCCAGTCCTCGATGACGCGCCGGCTCAGGCCCAGGTCGGTGTCGGTGCCGGGGCGGCCGGGGCCCGGGGAGACGACGACGTTGTCGAAGTCGCGCGGGTCGAGCGCCGCGAAGGCCGCGTGGTCGTCGTTCTTGACGACGACGGGCGGGCGGGCGTTCACCTCGGCCAGCATCTGGAAGAGGTTGTAGGTGAACGAGTCGTAGTTGTCGATCAGCAGGGTTCGTACGGTGCGCACGACTGCCCCCTCGGTCTCAGGCTCGCCGTACGGTCAGCGGGAGGTTCCGCACACCGAACAGTCCGTCGCGGTGGTAGCGCAGAGGTGCGCCCTCGGTGACGCGCACGTCGGCGTAGCGGTCGAGCAGCGCCTCCAGCGCGATGCGGCCCTCCATGCGGGCGAGCGGGGCGCCGAGGCAGTAATGGATGCCGTGGCCGAACGCGATCTGCTGCCGGTTGTCCCGTGCGGGGTCGAAGCGCTCGGGGTCGGGGAAGAACCGCTCGTCGTGGTTGGCGGACAGGAGCGAGGGGACGACCATCCGCCCGGCCGGGATGCGGACCCCGGCGATCTCGGTGTCCTGGGTGGTGACCCGCGCCATGACGGTGATCGGCGGGCGCAGCCGCATGACCTCCTCGACGACGGCGGGGATCAGCGTGCGGTCGGCCCGGACGGCGGCCGCGACGTCGGGGTTCTCCTCCAGGCACAGCACCGTGTTGCCGAGCATCATGGACGTGGAGACGTGTCCGGCCATCAGCAGCAGGCCGCCGAACTCGACGATCTGGCGGTCGGTCAGCCGCTCGCCGTCGACCTCGGCGGCGACCAGCCGGGAGATCAGGTCGTCGCCCGGGTTCTTCCTGCGGTCCTCGACGTGGCCGAGAAGGTAGGCGTGCATCGCCTTCATCGGTTCCTTGACGAGCTTCTCGTAGTCCTCGCCCGCGTCGTCCCCGAACTGCATGTCCGCCGGGTCGTCGACCTGCATCGACAGCATCCGCTCGGACCAGGACCGGAACAGGGTGCGGTCCTCGGCCGGGACGCCAAGCAGTTCGGCGATCACGATGACCGGCAGCGGGTAGGCGAAGTCCCCGATCAGGTCGAAGGAGTCCCCCTCGATCCCGTCGAGGAGCTGCCCGGCGAGCTCCACGATGCGCGGCTCGAGCGCCGCGATGGTGCGCGGCGTGAACGCCGTGCTGACGAGCCGGCGCAGGGTGCGGTGCAGCGGCGGGTCGATCACCGAGAGGATCTCCTCGGTGAGCGCCTCCGAGTCGGGGCGCAGCCGGTGCAGTTCGGAGGAGAAGACCGCCGGGTCCGAGGAGACGGCGACCACGTCGGCGTACCGGTGGACGTGGAAGACGCCGTACTCGTCCTCGTGGACGGGGTGTTCGTCCCGCATCTGCCGCAGCCAGCCGAAGAGTCGGTGTCCGCCGTCCTCGACGGTCGGCCGGGGGGCGGGCAGGGTCTTCTGTGCCATCGAGGGGGTCTCCTTCGTGGGGGTGGCGGTCCGGGGCCGGTTCAGCGGCCGGCCGGGGTGGGGGCCGGCTGGAGCGCATACGGGTCGAGGGCGTCGGCGGGGTGGTGCTCGATCTGGATCCGGCTGCCGAGTCCGTGCTCGGCGGCCACCTGGAGGAACACCTCCATGGCCAGCGCGTCCTCGAGGGCGAAACCGGTGGAGTCGAACACGGTCAGCGCGCCGCGCTGCTCGCGGGCCGGACCCGGTTCGGCCGCCAGCAGGGTCAGCCCCGGTCCGGTCTGGTGCGGCGCGAGCCGCTGGCACTCCCCCTCGCGGTGGGCCTGCTCGGGGTGGTCGGCGGTGACGAACGCCCTGCGCAGCAGCGACAGGGGCAGTTCGGTCTTGCCGACGAGGTCGGCGCCGATCGCGTTGATGTGCAGGTGCTCGCGGTGCGGCCCGTCGGGCAGTACGGGACCCGCGCCGACGGCCACCGAGGTGGCCGTGGAGACGATGTCCGCCTCGGCGACGATCCGCGCGGGGTCGGCGATCTCCACGTCGAGGCCGGTGAAGGCCGCGCGGCGCGCGAAGCTCTCGCGGTGGGCGCGGTCGGTGTCCCACACGAGGACCCGCTCCAGCGGGAACTCCAGGGACAGGGCGTGGAGCTGGGTCACGGCCTGGGCGCCCGCGCCGACGAGGCCGAGCACCCGGCTGTCGGGCGCGGCAAGGAGCCGGCTGGCGACGGCCGCGGCGGCGCCGGTGCGGATCGCGGTGAGGAGCACGCCGTCCATGAGGGCGGTCAGCGCGCCGGTGCTGTCGTCGTAGCGGGCGACGGTGCCGATGATGGTGGGCAGTCCGAAGTGGTGGGGGTTGGCCGGGCTGTAGCCGACGGTCTTGAGGGTGATGCTGTCGCCCGGGTCGCGGTGCGGCATCCATTCGAAGATGCCCTGCACCGGCTCCGCGCGCTCGAACCCGTCGCGCAGCGGGGACAGTTCACGGGCGCCGCGTCCGACGTCGGCGAAGCCTTCGGCGAGCCGGTCGACGACCCGGCGCATGAGGGCGTCGCGTCCGACCGCGGTCACGACGTCCGCGATGTCGTCCCTGCTCAGGACCCAGGTCTCCATCGGGTTCTCCCATTTCTCGGCCGCGCTCGGCATGGCTTTCCCTCAGCCCGTACGTCCGCATCGTGGCCGGACGGGCTGACGTCGCCCTGATCGCCGCCTGACGCGCCGGGCCGCCGCGGCACGCGCGCATCAGCGCCGTGTCAACGCCCCTGCCGAGACTGGGCCGAACCCGAACGGCGGAAGGACGGACGATGCTGGACGGATGCGTTCCCTGGCCCGAGGACCTGGCCGCGCGCTATCGCGAGGCCGGTTACTGGCGGGGCGAGACGCTCGGTGCGCTGCTGCGGCGGTGGGCCGGCGAGTACGGCGACCGGGAGGCCCTGGTCGGCGCGGACGGACGGCGGCGCCTCACCTACCGGGCCCTGGACGCGTGGTGCGACCGGCTCGCCGCGGGCTTCGCGGCGCGCGGGGTGGCGCCCGGTGACCGGGTCCTGGTGCAGCTGCCGAACACCCCCGACTTCGTGGCGGTATGTTTCGCGCTGTTCCGCCTGGGCGCCCTCCCGGTGTTCGCGCTGCCCGCCTACCGCGACAACGAGATCCGGCACCTGGCCGAGCTGTCCGGGGCGAGCGCCTACGTCGTACCGGACAGCTTCAACGGCTTCGACCACCGCGCGCTGGCCGTCTCGGTCCGCGACGCGCTCCCCGCGATCACGCAGGTGTTCGTGGCGGGCGATCCGGGCGACCCGGACGCGGGCTGCGTCGCACTGGCAGACGTGGACGCCGACCCGGTGGAGCTGCCCGAACCGGACGCCTCGGACGTCGCGTTCTTCCTGCTGTCGGGCGGCACGACGGCGCTGCCGAAGCTGATCCCGCGCACCCACGACGACTACGCGTACCAGACGCGGATCACCGGGGAGATCTGCGGCCTCGACGCCGGCACGGTCTATCTCGCGGTGCTGCCCGTCGAGTTCAACTTCCCGTGGGGCTGCCCCGGCATCATCGGCACGCTGCGGGCCGGCGGGCGCGTCGTGTTCGCCGAGACGCCGCAGCCGCTGGCCTGCTTCCCGCTGATCGAGCGGGAGCGCGTCACCCTGACGTCGGTGATCCCGACCATCGTCCATCTGTGGCTGGACGCCGTCGAGGAGGGCCACGGGCACGACCTGTCCAGTCTGGAGGTCCTCCAGGTGGGCAGCGCCAAGCTGCACGACGAGCTGGCGGAGCGGATCGAGCCGCTCCTCGGGGTGCGGCTCCAGCAGGTGTTCGGCATGGCCGAGGGCCTGCTGACGTTCACCCGGTACGACGACCCGCGCGAGACGATTCTGACGACGCAGGGCCGCCCCGTCTCCCCCGCCGACGAGATCCGCGTCGTCGACGCGGACGGCGCGGACGTCCCGGACGGCGCGATCGGCGAACTGCTCACCCGCGGCCCGTACACGCTGCGCGGCTACTACCGGGCACCGGAGCACAACGCCACCGCGTTCACCGAGGACGGCTTCTACCGCAGCGGTGATCTGGTGCGGCGCACGCCCGGCGGCGAGATCGTGATCGAGGGCCGGGTCAAGGACGTCGTGATCCGCGGCGGCGACAAGGTCTCGGCCACCGAGGTCGAGGGCCACCTCGCGGCCCACCCTGACGTGCAGCAGGCGGCGGTCGTGGCGATGCCCGATCCGGTGCTGGGCGAGAAGGTGTGCGCGTACGTGATCGCGGCGCCGGGCCGGCCGGCCCCGCGGCTGCCGGTGCTGCGCGAACTGCTGCGCTCGCGCGGCCTGGCGGCGTACAAGCTGCCCGACCGCGTCGAGATCGTCGACTCCTTCCCGCTGACCGGCCTGAACAAGGTCGACAAGAAGGTGCTGCGGGCGCGGATCGCCGACAAGCTGGAGCGGCTCGCGAAGGCGGCGGCGTGAGCGCCGTGGCGCTGGCGGGCGGCACCCACCGGGTGCCGTTCGCCCGCCGCGGCAGCGTCCTCGGCGAGGCCGATCTCGCGGCCCTGGCCGAACTGGTGCGGGCCGAGGGGACGCTGACGTCCGGGGTGTGGCGCGACCGCTTCGAGGAGCGCTTCCGCGAGCGGATCGGCGCCCGGCACGCCCTGACCGTGACCAGCGGGACGGTGGCCCTGGAGCTGGCCACCCGGCTGCTCGACCTCGCCCCGGGCGACGAGGTGATCGCGACCCCGCAGACCTTCCAGGCCACGATCCAGCCGCTGCTCGACCACGACGTGCGCGTGCGGTTCTGCGATGTGGACCCCGACACCCTGAACATGGACCCGGACGTCCTGGAGACGCTGGTCACGGACCGCACCCGGGCGATCTTCCTGGTCCACTACGGCGGCAACCCGGCCGACATGGACCGGATCATGGCGATCGCCCGGCGGCACGGGGCGATCGTCGTGGAGGACAGCGCGCACGGCATCGGCACCCTGTACAAGGGCCGCCATCCTGGCGCGCTCGCCGACATCGGCTGCTTCAGCTTCCACTCGACGAAGAACATCACCACGCTCGGCGAGGGCGGCATGATCACCCTGGCCCGTGACGAGTGGGCGGAGCGGGTGCTGCGCATCCGCGACAACGAGGTGGACGGCGTGTTCACCCCGCGCACGGACGCGGGCGAGGAGCGTCCCGCGCTGCTGCCGTGGATGAAGTTCGCCGACTCGGTGTACCGGCACACGGCGGTCGGCATCCGCGGAGCGGGCACCAACGCCACGATGTCGGAGGCGGCGGCCGCGGTCGGCATGGTGCAACTGGACTCGCTGGACCGTTTCGTGGACCGGCGCCGCTGGATCGCGGGCCGCCTCGACGAGGCGCTCTCCGCGTTCCCCGGGGTGCGGCTGCACCGGGCCGCCCCGGACAGCCGGCACTCGTATCACCTGTACACGTTCTTCCTGACGGCCGGCCGCGAGGTGCGCGAACACTTCGTACGGGCCGTCGACCTGCTCGGCGTGGAGATCCAGCTGCGCTACTTCCCGCTCCATCTGTCGCCGGAGTGGCGGCTGCGCGGTCACGGCGCGGGCGAGTGTCCGCAGGCCGAACGGGTCTGGTTCGAGGAGCACATGAACCTGCCGTGCCACCCGGGGCTCACGGACGACCAGGTCGACCACCTGGTGACGGCGGTGACCCGGGCGATGCGCGAGGCCTACGAGAAGGCGGGCGCGAAGGCGCATCTGGCCCGCACGGCGTGACCGCACTCCCCACCTGACGAGAGACCGGACAAGCGAAAGGCCCGTACATGCCCTTCATCGACGTCAAGATCTACGACCGCCGGCTGACCCCGGAGACGGAACGGGCCCTGATCGAGCGGCTGACCCAGGCGACGGTGGACGTCTTCGGCGAGGACGTGCGCGAGCAGACCTGGATCGCGCTGACGGGTGTCCCGCCGCAGCGCTGGGGCATCGCGGGGAAGCCGGGCGCCTGACGGCGCTCGCCCGCACACGGCAGGACACGAGACCGGGCCCGGGGCGCGATGCCCGGGCCCCTCTGCCCCCCCCCACACACACCACCCCTCCCCCTCCCGGCCAGCTGGTCCTACAGCCCGCGGCCCCGGTCCTGTGTGCGGTGCGGCTATCCGGCGGCCGCCGGAGCCTCCGCCGCTGCGGGCGCCTGCTCCTGCGTGGCGGCGGCCCGGTCGGCGAGGTGCAGCAGAGTGCCGGCGAGGAGGCCGCCCGCGAACACGGCGGCGGCGCCGATGAGCTGACTGGTGCTCACCGCGTCCCCGAACGCGTCGTGGACCTGCCGGACGAGGCCCGGGTCGTCACCGGCGTCCGCGAGGGCCACGGCCAGCGACCCGGAGGCGCCGATCCCGGCCGGGAGCAGCGCCGCGAACCGGGAGCCGAGCACGGCACCGAGCACGGCGACGCCGAGCCCGCCGCCGAACTCGGTCAGCGTGCCCTGGACGCCCGCGCCGACACCGGCCTTGGCCGGCGGGATCGACGACATGATCGAGACGGCCATGGCGGGCATGGCGAGCGCGATGCCGCAGCCCATCAGGACGAGGCCGACGAGCATGCCGCTGTAGTTCGCGTCGGAGCCCGAGCCGAGCACGGCGACCGCCGCGAGACCGGCCGCGAGGAGCGTCATCCCGAGCGCGATGGAGCGTGCCGCGCCGAGCTTGGCGAGGAGCTTGGCTCCGATGCCCGCGAGGTTGAGGCAGACGATGGTCAGGGCGAGCGGCGCGGTGCGCAGCCCGGCCTGCAGGGCGTCGTAGCCGAGGACGAGCTGGAGGTGCTGGGTCAGCAGGAACAGCGAGCCGGCCATGCCGAGGGCCACGAGCAGGCCGCCCGCGATCGCCCCGTTGAAGCGGCGGCTGCGGAAGAAGCTCATGTCCAGCATCGGGTGCGGCACCCGCAGTTCCCAGCGCACGAAGACGAACAGGGCGATCACGCCGATGCCGGCCGGCACCAGGACGCGGGCGGAGCCCCAGCCGTGCTCGGGCCCGGAGATGATCGCGTAGACGACGCCCACCATGCCGAGCGTGGACAGCACCGCGCCGACGAGGTCGGGCCGGTCGCCCTGCGGGTTCTTGGTCTCGGGCACGAGACGGGCGACGGCCACCAGGCCGAACAGGGCGACGGGGATGTTGATGAGGAAGATGGATCCCCACCAGAAGTGGTCGAGCAGGACGCCGCCGAGCAGCGGTCCCGCGGCGAAGCCGAGCGAACTGACGGCGCCCCACAGGCCGATGGCCTTGGGCCGCTCGTCGTCCTCGAAGACCTGCATGATCACGGCGAGGGTGGTGGTGGCGAGCAGGGCGCCGCCGATGCCCATGCCGGCGCGGGCGGCGATGAGCTGCCCGGAGGACTGGGCCAGGGCGGCGGCGCCGGATCCGAGGCCGAACAGGACGAGTCCGGTCATGAGCATCAGCTTGCGGCCGTAGCGGTCGGCGAAGCTGCCCGCGGTGAGCAGGAGTCCGGACTGCACGAGCGCGTAGGCGTTGACCATCCACTGGACGTCGGCGGTGGTCGCGCCCAGGTCCTCGGTGAGCACCGGGATGGCGACGTTGAGGACGGTGTTGTCGAGCAGGACGACGAGTTGGGCCAGGCAGATCACCCCCAGGATGACCCAGCGCCGCGGATCGCGTTGTGCCGTTGTCTCCGGCTGGGTGCTGTGCAAGGAAGTTCCTCCTGGGGGGTGGGGGCCCACAGGTCGTCTCACGGGCCCGGAGTGTTCGGTTGCGACCGGGCGCGGGGGCCCGGTGTCCTGGGCCGGCCGGGCGTCAGGGCTCCCTGCCCTGGTGCCCGATCCGGGTGGCGTTCCCGGCGCGTGGGCCGTGCACGCCCTCCGCTCTGAGGGTGTCGAGCGTGGCCGGCGCGGCGAGTCTGGGCAGCAGCAACTGCCAGAAGCGGGTGAGGGTGCGGTACGAGAGCCAGGTGGCGTCCCGCGCTCCGAGCACCTCGAAGCCCACAGTCGCGGCGACGACGGCGAGCATCACGTCCTGCGCGGGCACGCTCTCGGTGAGCGTGCCGTCGCCGTCGGCGCGCTTGAGAACGCCCTCGACCCAGCGGCGCCATTCGACCCGCAGGTCGCGCTCGCCGGCGTAGGACTGGTCGCTGCTCAGGCAGAAACCGGCCCGCAGGACGACGTCCTCGCGCAGCCCGCGGGCCAGGTCGTGGGTGGCGTCCACGAGGCACTGCAGGGCGTTGGGGTCCTCCGTGCCGCGCTGCGTGACCTGGTCGAGGCGCCGCTCGGCCGCCTCTTCGACGGCGTCGGCGAGTGCGGCCTTGCTGGCGAAGTGGAAGTGCAGCGCTCCGTTGCTCACCCCGGCCCTGCTGCTGATGGTGGTGAGGGAGGCGACGCTGAAGCCTTCGCAATCGAAGACCTCGGCGGCGGAGTTGACCAGTGCCTCGCGTGTGCGCAGGGCACGTTCTTGTTTTGCCATGACGGTGCTCCGTTACTGCGGCGGGTTGCCGTGCTTGCGGGACGGCAGGTCGGCGTGCTTGGTGCGGAGCATCGCCAGGGACTTGATGAGGACCTCGCGGGTCTCGGCGGGGTCGATGACGTCGTCGACCAGTCCGCGTTCGGCCGCGTAGTAGGGGTGCATGAGCTCGGACTTGTACTCCTTGACCATGCGGGCCCGCATGGCCTCGGGGTCCTCGGCGTCCGCGATCTGCCGGCGGAAGATCACGTTGGCCGCGCCCTCCGCGCCCATCACCGCGATCTCGTTCGTCGGCCAGGCATACGTGAGATCGGCGCCGATCGACTGCGACTCCATGACGATGTACGCGCCGCCGTACGCCTTCCTGAGGATGAGGGAGACCCTCGGCACGGTCGCGTTGCAGTAGGCGAAGAGGAGTTTGGCTCCGTGCCGGATGATTCCGCCGTGCTCCTGGTCGACACCGGGCAGGAAGCCCGGGACGTCGAGCAGGGTCACCAGGGGAATGTTGAAGGCATCGCACATCTGGACGAACCGGGCCGCCTTCTCGCTGGCCTGGATGTCGAGCACGCCCGCGATGGTCTGGGGCTGGTTGGCGACGATGCCGACGACCTGGCCGTCGAGGCGGGCCAGGGCGCAGATGATGTTGCGGGCCCAGCGCTCGTGGATCTCGAGGTAGTCGCCGTCGTCGACGAGTTCCTCGATGACCTTGGTCATGTCGTAGGGGCGGTTGCCGTCGGCCGGGACGAGGTCGAGGAGGACCTCGGAGCGGCGGTCGGCGGGGTCGTCGGAGGCGACCGTCGGGGGGTTCTCGCGGTTGTTCTGCGGGAGCATCGACAGGAGGTAGCGCACCTCGGCGATGCAGGTCTCCTCGTCGTCGTAGGCGAAGTGGGAGACGCCGGAGGTCTCGGCGTGCACGTCCGCGCCGCCGAGCCCGTTCTGGGTGATCTCCTCGCCGGTGACCGCCTTGACCACGTCCGGGCCGGTGATGAACATCTGCGAGGTCTCACGGACCATGAACACGAAGTCCGTCAGCGCCGGGCTGTAGGCCGCGCCACCCGCGCACGGGCCGAGCATCACGCTGATCTGCGGGATGACACCCGAAGCCTTCGTGTTGCGCTGGAAGATGCCGCCGTAGCCGGCGAGCGCGCTCACGCCCTCCTGGATACGGGCGCCCGCGCCGTCGTTCAGGGAGACCAGCGGGGCACCGGCCGCGATGGCCATGTCCATGATCTTGTGGATCTTCGTCGCGTGGGCCTCGCCCAGCGCACCGCCGAAGATCCGGAAGTCGTGCGCGTACACGAACACCGTACGGCCCTCGACCGTGCCCCAGCCGGTGATCACACCGTCCGTGAACGGCTTCTTCGCCTCAAGGCCGAACCCGACCGCGCGGTGCCGGCGCAACTGCTCGACCTCGTTGAACGAACCCTCGTCCAGCAGCAGCGCGATCCGCTCCCGCGCCGTCAGCTTCCCCTTGGCGTGCTGCGCCTCGGTCGCCTTCTCGCTCGGGCCGGCCAGAGCCTGCTCACGGATCGCGTGCAGCTCCGCCACACGCCCACGCGCGTCGGCGGGCTCGTCGGCAAGCCGCTCGAGGGCAGTCGTCATGTGAGGTCCCTCCCTGGGACAAGGCCGAGGAGGTCCCCGCCTCGGGTCTGCGTATTTGACATTAACAAACCGCTCAGGCGGTTTGGAGATCTGTGCTCGAGAGCCGCTCGAGACGCGAGGATTCAGCGCCAGCTGCCGGGCGCGAAATAGCCCGCGGGCTGCCGCCACCAGCGGGAACCGGCGCGAACAGCGTGGGTTTCCGCCGGCCGGTGAACCCGACCGAAGGACAGCAACACCGCAGTCAGCGCGGCGAGTTCGTCCTCGTTCGCCCGTCCGCGCTCGATGCGGAGCAAGGTTTCTCCATCCGTCATGAACCAACGCCTCCTCGTTTCCGGACCGTCAGCCCACGGTCGGCCGGAGCACTTGAAGGTGGCTTTGGCTTCGCTCGAGGACCGCCACACCCCCGCCCCAACCGACGTTCCCGACAAAAAGCCGCAGGTCAGAGCCAGAAAAGGGAGAACACCGAACATCTCGACCGAGTAAACGGACCCCGATCTTCCAGATCTCGCACACCCGAGGTCGCCGAGAAACCTAGAAATGAAACCGGCTGGTCTGTATCTTCCTGGCTCGGCGAGACACCAACATCTGGCCCAAGCGCACAGGGGGAAACATGTCTGTCACCACGTTCCGCGCCGACAAATCCACGATCGACACCCTCACCCCTGCCCAAGACGCGGCGAACAGCCCGGGTGCGGCTCCTTCCCGCACGGCATCGGCCCCGACGCCGACCCCCGTGCCCAAGGAACTCGTCCACCGGGCCCAGGTCTGCGAGGTACTGCTCACCGACTGGAGCCGGCTGGACGACAGCCGCTTCACGGTGACGGGCCGCTGGATGCTCGACCACCGCATGTTCACGAGCATCCAGGGCCGGCACGACCCTCTGATCGCTGCCGAAACCTTCCGTCAGGCCGCGATCCTGCTCGCCCACGCCGAGTTCAACGTCCCGCTCGACCATCACTTCCTGATGTGGGACCTCTCCGTCGATGTCCGGCCCGAGCACCTGTACACCGGCGACGGCACCGCCGCCGTGGAGATCGAGATGACCTGTCACGACGTCACATGGCGGCGCGGTTCGGCCTCCTCGATCCGGTACACCGCCGTGTTCCGGCGCGACGGGCAGACGGTTGCGACCGCGGGCGGCACCTGCACCTGCGCCGCGCCCGCGGTCTACCGCCGGCTGCGCGGGGAGCGGGTCAGCGCTCCGTGCGGGCCGCTGCCGCTGGTCGCTCCGACGGCGCCTCAGCACGTGGGACGGACCTCCCCCATGGATGTCGTCCTCTCCCCCACCGGCGAGCCGCACCAGTGGCTGCTGCGCGCCGACACCCGCCACCCGGTGCTCTTCGACCACGAGGTGGACCACGTGCCCGGCATGGTGCTGCTCGAGGCCGCCCGCCAGTGCATGGTCGCGACCCTCGGACACGACGTCTTCCTGAAGGCGATGAACAGCGAGTTCAAGCGCTACGTCGAAATGGACGCGCCCTGTCTCCTGGAGGTCGTCCGCGTTCCGGCGGCCGACGGCCAGGAAGCGGTCCGGGTCACCGGACGCCAGGGCGAGGACGTCGTGTTCTCGGCCTCGGTGGCCGCGGTGCGGCTGAGGGGGAGAGATGTGTCCGCGAGCACGTTCCACGCAGAACGCCCGATCAGCCCGATACCGAGCGCGCAGTTCGCCGCAGCCCAACCGGCCGGCCGCGCGGCGACGGGCAGTTTCCAGTACCCGTCACTGACGACGACCGTCCCCAAGGAGTTCGTCCACCGCGCCAGCATCGCCGAGGTGCTGCTGACGAACTGGGAACGCCGCGACGACCGCCGCTTCACGGTGGCAGCCCAGTGGCCGCGCACGCACAGCTTCTTCACCAGCGTGCAGAACTGCCACGACCCGCTCATGGTCGCAGAGACGTTTCGCCAGGCAGGCGTGCTCCTTGCCCACACCGAGCTCGGTGTGCCCCTTGGACATCAGCTCCTCGTCCGGGACCTCGGCGTGCACGTACAGCCGGAGCATCTGGGCATCGGCGACGTGCCCGCATCCGTGGAGCTCGAGATGACCTGCTCGAACGTCAAGCAGCGCGGCCGAGTCCTGGCCGAGTGCCGGTACGACGCCGTGATCCGCCGCGACGGCGACTTCGTGGGAACCGCGTACGGCACTGTCAGCTGCATGGCTCCCACCACCTACAAGCGGGTGCGCTCGCTGCACGGCCCCGAGGAGGGACGGCCGCCGCTCGCACTGACCGCCCCGGTGGCACCCCAGCTCGTCGGGCGTTCCTCTCCCAAGGACGTGGTGCTCTCCCCCGCGGAGCAGCCGGACCAGTGGCGCCTGCGGGCCGACCGGTCGCACCCCATCCTCTTCGACCACCCCCTCGACCACGTGCCCGGCATGCTGCTGCTCGAAGCGGCCCGCCAGAGCGCATCGGCCACCCTCGGACACGCCTCGCTGCCCCTACGTGTCGAGAGCGAGTTCGAACGCTACGTCGAACTCGACGCGCCGTGTCTGATCGAGACCAGCCGGCCGCGCGGCGTCGGCCCGGCCGGCGAGGAGACCGTCGTGGTGACAGCCCGCCAGGCGGGGGAAGTCGGCTTCCGCTGCACAGTGACCCTCGACACCTCAGCGCTCTGACCGTCCGAAAGCGTCTGGCGGATCCGGCGGCGGCCGGACACGGCCGCCGGTCCGCCCCCTTCGCAGCCCTGTCCCGTCGTTCCCGGAAACCTCGGATGCGATCGGCCGTCCGCTGTATGGACCCAGGGGTACGCGAAGCCTGTAAGATACAAACTGGACGGTTTTTTACTGAGCCCTTCGGGCTCGTCGACTTGCATGACGGTGGAGGCCGAAGTGTCGAAACAGGACCGGGCCATCCGCACCCGGCGGACCATCCTTCAGGCAGCCGCGAAGGTCTTCGAGGAACACGGCTATCAAGCCGCGACCATCAGCGAGATCCTCTCCGAGGCGGGCGTGACCAAGGGTGCGCTGTACTTCCATTTCCAGTCCAAGGAGCATCTCGCCCAGGGCGTACTTACCGAACAGAAGTACGCGTTCGAAGTCCCCGAGCGGGCCAGCAAGATGCAGGAACTCGTGGACGCCACGATGCTGCACGCCTACCGGTTGCAGACCGATCCCATGGTGCGCGCCAGCGTCCGGCTCGCCATGGACCAGAGGCAGGCCAGCCTCGACCGCAGCGGCCCCTTCCTGGCGTGGAGCGGGACGGCCCTGGACCTGCTGGAGAAGGCCCAGGCTCAGGGGGAGCTGCTGCCGCAGGTGGTCCCCGCCGACACGGCGGACGTGTTCGTGGGGGCCTTCGCCGGCGTCCAGGCCATGTCGCACGCCCTCAACGACTACAACGATCTGCTGATCCGAGTCAGCAACCTGCTGCGACACCTGCTGCCCAGCGTGGCACAGCCCTCGGTGGTGGCCGCCCTGCACATGTCCGCCTCCCGGGGAGAGGCGGTCTACAAGGAGGCCGAAGCACTGGCAGAGGAACCCGACATGCTGGCGACGGCAGCCGACTGAGGCGGTCCCGGAGACCTCCGGGACCCGGGCACATCACAAATAGGGGGGATGGGGCATGGGGGCACTGTCCGGGAAGACGGCGCTCGTCACCGGCGCCGGCCGGGGCATCGGCAGGGGGATCGCCCGTGAGCTGGCGCGGGAAGGCGCTCTGGTCGCGGTCCACTACGGGCGCAACGAGGACGCGGCACACGAGACGCTCGGGCTGATCGCCCAGGAGGGCGGTCGGGCGTTCCCCGTCCGGGCCGAGCTGGGCGTGCCAGGGGACGTCGAGGAGTTGTACGCGCAGCTGGAGGACGGTCTGGTGCGCCAGGACGCCGGGTGCGAGTTGGACATCCTCGTCAACAACGCGGGGATCAGCGGCTCGGCGCGCATCCACGAGGTGACGCCCGAACTGTACGACCGGCTCTTCGCCGTGAACACCAGGTCGCTGCTCTTCCTCGTCCAGCGAGGTCTGAAGAACCTTCGCGACGGGGGCCGCATCATCAACATCTCCTCGGCCGCCGCCCGGATCGCCTATCCCGAGTCTGTCGTGTACTCGATGACGAAGGGGGCGCTGAACACCTTCACCCTGGCGCTGGCCAAGGAGCTCGCCCCGCGCGGCATCACGGTGAACGCGGTCGCCCCGGGCTTCGTGGAGACCGACATGAACGCCGCGAAGCGGGCCACTCCCGAGGCCGCGGCGCACCTCGCCGCCTCGTCGGTCTTCAACCGGATCGGCCGGCCTGCCGACATCGCCGACATCGTGACGTTCCTGGCGTCCGACGCGTCCCGCTGGGTCACCGGCCAGATTCTGGACGCGAGCGGGGGCTCCCGGCTCTGACGGCCTCCCCGTCCGGCAGCCCGCGCCCCACCGATCCACCGTGTCCCGCACGGATCCCATAACAAACCGGACGACAGGTATGCACTCGGCGCCGTGCCGAGTCCCTGCCCGGACAGCCGCGGCCAGGAGGGCCCAGGATGAACGCGACTGCGCACCCCACCAAGCCCCCGGCCTCGAAGGACACCCCGGACGTCGTCCTCGTGGTGGGCGGCACAGGATTCATCGGCAGTGCCGTCCTCGGAGCACTCGCTCGCCACCCCGCCCCCCGCGACGGCGCGCCCGGCCTACGGGCCTTGTGCCGCAGACCCCCACAGGCGGGCGGGGTTTCGGGTGTGCGGTACATACCGGGCGACCTCACCGACCCCGCCAGTTTGCGAGGGATCTGCTCGGGCGTCACGACGGTGGTCCACGCCGCGAGTTACGTCGGCCGCGACCCCCGGCAGTGCCGGACGGTCAACCACACAGGGACCCGGGCCCTGCTCGACGAGGCCCGCCGACAAGGGGTCCGGCGCTTCCTCTACGTCAGCACCGCGTCCGTCTACGGCTCCGGTCCCCACCGCGGCGTCCGCGAAGGGCAGCTCGACCCGTCGCCCACCTCCGCTGCCAGCGCCTCGCGCCTGCTCGCCGAGGAGGACGTCCGAGCAGCGGGCGGCACGGTCCTGCGCCCCCCGCTCGTCTACGGCGTCGGAGACCGCTGGTTCGTCCCCGCCCTCGCCCAGCTGCTGCGCCGGGTCCCGTCCTGGCCCGACGGCCCCTGCGCCCGCACGTCCGTCATAGCCGTCGACGACCTCGCCCGGATCACGGCCGCCCTGGTCCACCAGCCCCGGACAGCCGACGGGTCGTACCACGTGGCCGATCCCCGGCCTCTGCCCTGGGGCGACCTGCTGGCCCGGCTGCGCACCCTGCTGCGCCTTCCGCAGACGCCACCGATCCCCCTGACCGAGCACCGCTCACTGGTACGGAATCTCCTGCCGGCCCTGTCCGACCACCAGTACGCGCTGCTCACCGAGGACCACTGGTACGACACCGACCGGATCTGGCGCAGCACAGGACTACCCGCGGGCCCCGGCTTCGGGGAACGCTTCGCCGCCTGCTCCGCCTGGTACGCACGGCAGTTGCAGTGCACGAGCGCATGATGCGGCACCATGGCGGCCCTGGACCGGCCCGGCCGCGGGCAGTTCGGCGAGGTCGGTCGCGGCCCGGCGCAGGATCGCAGTGATGACCGGAGCGAGCCAGGCCCGCTCGTCGCCGCTGACCGCCGAGACCGCACCCCTGCCCAGGTACTGGCCGGCCCGCCTTTGGTGATGTCGCCAGCGCCCAGCGGGCCCTGGCCGAGGAACTACAGCGCGCCGATTTCCCTGCACGACCTGGCCTGGCCGGCCAGGCCAGGTCAGCGCGCGGACCTGACACGCCGCTTCACTGCCGAGACCGGCATGCCCCCTTCCAACGGCTGCTCCAGCAGCGGCTGTTGCGGGCCCGCGAACTGCTGGCGACCACCGATCTCACCGTCGGCTCAGGTGGCCGGCCGCAGCGGCTCGGCTCCGGCGAGTCGCTCCGCCGGCATCTGAGCCGCCACAGCGGCACGACCCCGGCCACCTACCGCGGCGCCTTCCCGCACCGCCCGCGCGAGCACTGGTCGATGACCGTGCTCACTGTCCCGGTCCCGGGATCGGGAGAGTGATGCCGAGTGCGCGCATCGCTGAGGACGGCGGACCGCCCTCGGAGCGCTCGGTCTTGCAGCCCTTCGCGCTGGGCGCGAGCGTGCGCGGGTCGACGGCCTCGGCGGGCGCGCCCGTCGCGTACAGGCCGTCGGGGTCGGCGTCCCGGTCGTGGGGCAAGAGCCAGAAGACGCGGCGCCGGAACGTGCCCGAGGAACGGGAGGACCTGGTCGCGGGGCCGAGGACGGCGTAGCCGACCATGCGTCCGTCACGGTGGTAGGCGGGCTTGCCGCGCCGGCTGGGGACCCGGTCCAGGCTCTGGCGTACGTAGTCGAGGGAGCTGACGTCCTCGAGCCAGACCAGCTCCTGCTCGTGGCTGATCTCGTCCTCGGTGATCAGAGAGCTCATGCGCGGTCCTCACAGACCGTGAGGGCCAGACCCGGGTAGTACTTGCGCTGGTTGGAGCGGATCATCGCGCGGGACGACGTCAGCCCGATCACCTCACGAGCCCTGGTGGCGAAGGCGCGGGAGGAGACGGGCAGCACGCCCTCGTGCCCGCACCACTGCCGGTAGGCGACGTAGAGGCCTGCCTGTTCCGCCCTCGACGCGGGGTCCAGGGCGCAGGACTCGCTCAGGAAGCGTCCGGTGTGGTCCTCGGTGTCCGCGTACGCGGTGGTGGCGATGCGGACGCGTTCTGGCCCGGTGAGGTCCTTCTCCCCGCCCAAGTAGCGGCGCGCCCCGTCGATCAACCAGCCCAGGATCCCCGGCCCTTCCTCGGTGACGAGGATGTCCGCAAGATTGTCGATCCTCCGCTCGTCGGAGACGACCCGCTCGAACGGGATGAGCCGCATACGGCGCCAGAACGCGAACCCGCCCGTCCCCACCTCGGGGCGGTGGTTGCCCACCAGCCAGAGCTTGTGGGTGGGCTGGAAGCTGAAGAAGTCCTGCCGCATCCGCCGCGCCTTGATCCGGTCCCCTCCTGTCAGCAGCTTCACCCGTGCCTCATCGAACCGGTCGCCCGGTTTGATTTCATGACAGACGACAATCCTGCGGCCGTGGAGCTCGGCCAGATCCGTGGGGTGACCGTCATAGGGGCGGGACATGAGGAAGCCGGGCGGCGCCGCGTCCGCGTAGTCCCCCATCAGCTTCATCACCACGTCGAGGAGCACGGACTTGCCGTTCTTGCCGGCACCGAACAGGAACGGGAGCACCTGGCCGCCGACGTCACCGGTGACGGAGTAGCCCAGCATCAGCTGGAGGAAGTCGATCATCTCGCGGCCCTCGGCGTCGTCGCCGAAGGTGTCGCCGAGGAAGCGGTCCCACAGCGGCGTCGGCACGGATGCCGGGGCCACCTGCGTCGAGCGGGAGTGGAAGTCGTGGTCCGGGTCGGGCGTACGGACCACGCCGGTGCGCAGGTCGACGATGCCGCCGGGCGTGCACAGGGCGTACGGATCACCGTCCAGCTGGGCGGCGTTGAGCACCATGCCGGGTGCGGTCCTGGCCTGGGCGAGCATGGCGTTCATGCCGATGGTGCTCAGGGCCCGGCGCCGGTGCTCGTGCAGTTCCTGCGCGGTGAACCGACCGCGCGGATCATGGTCGGCTAATGCCTCCGCGAGATCTCCCGCCGCCCATAACACCGTGTCGTCCTGATCCGCGTGCCAGCGGCCGCCGTTCCAGCGGTACCAGCCGAGTTCCGGCACGTACCGGAACTCGCGCGCATGGGTCCTCACGAACAGTTTCGCGCTGCCGCGGTCGGTCAGCGTCTCGGGGAGCCTCGCGTCGCGTTCGGCCACGTCGATCAGTGCGTGGTGCCCGTTGCTCATACCTGACCCGCGGCAGTAACAGCGTGATCAGACGCCATGTGCACCCCCCGTGCAACGATCAAATACCCAACGGCTCGGACACATTAGCGAAGCAGAAGAAACGCAGGTGTCCGATGGGGAAAGCTTGACGATGCGGTGGGCGACATCGCGACAGTCGCTGCCGCACGCGCGCCGGCCGTCGGGCAGGTGGCTTCCCGCCGCCCCGCTCCCCCACAAAGGTGCAGGTCAGCGGTGTGAAGACACCCGCTCTCAGCGACCGAAGCGACTCAGACCGTATAGATGTACCGCGCACGCTCACACCTGGGAGTACCGGTCACGCCCCCGGTCACACCTTCGGTCGCTGTCGGCCCATGATCCCCGAAATGGCCTCTGACCTGCGCTTTCATCCGCGCAAGACCACAACCACCGGCATATGCAGCGACTCAAGCGACTCTGTACCGAGGTTGTAGCCACGGCGTACGCGCGATCCGCGCACGCCTGCTCAGAGCGGCAGCTGCGTCCCGATCTCGCGCATGGCGGCCGACGGCGGTCCGCCCTCCGAACGCTCGGTCTTGTACCCCTTGACGCGGGGCGCGATGGTCCCGGGATCGACGGCTTCTGCGGGCGCGCCGGTGGCGTAGAGGCCCTCGGGGTCGGTGTCGCGGTCGTGCGGGAGCAGCCAGAAGACGCGGCGGCGGAAGGTGCCCGAGGAACGGGAGGCCTTGGCCTTGGGGCCGAGGACGGCGTAGCCGACCATGCGTCCGTCGCGGTGGTAGGCGGGCTTGCCTCGCCGGCTGGAGAGCCGGTCCAGGCTCTGACGTACGTAGTCGAGGGAGCTGACGTCCTCGAGCCAGACCAGCTCCTGCTCGTGGCTGATCTCGTCCTCGGTGATCAGGGAGCTCATGCGGTGGCTTCCCTCTCCTCGTCAGTGAGCAGTCCGATGCCCGGGTAGTACTTGCGCTGGTTGGACAGGATCATCTCCTTGGGCGAGGCGAGTCCGGCCAGTTCGCGGGCGCGCGCCGCGAACGCGCGAGAGGACATGGCGGGCGCACCCTCATTGTGGCACCACGTCTTGTACGCGGCGTAGAGTCCCGCCTGCTCGGCGCGGAGTTCGGGAGCCAGGCTGCAGCACTCCTCGAAGAAGCGTCCGGTGTGGTCCTCGGTCTCGGCGTACGCGGTCGTCGCGATCCGGACGCGTTCGGGCCCGGTGAGGTCCTTCTCCCCGCCCAGGTAGCGGCGCGCCCCGTCGATCAACCAGCCGAGAATTCCCGGCCCTTCCTCGGTGACGAGGATGTCCGCGAGGTTGTCGATCTTCCGCTCGTCGGAGACGACGCGTTCGAACGGGATGAGCCGCATGCGGCGCCAGAACGCGAAGCCGCCGGTGCCGACCTCGGGGCGGTGGTTGCCGAGCAGCCAGAGCTTGTGGGTGGGCTGGAAGCTGAAGAAGTCCTGCCGCATCCGCCGCGCCTTGATCCGGTCACCGCCGGTGAGGAGCTTGACGCGGGCCTCGTCGAACTTGTCGCCGTGCTTGACCTCGCTGCACACGATGACGCGGCGTCCGTGCAGCTCGGCGAGGTCGGTGGGGTGGCCCTCGTAGGGGCGGGACATGAGGAAGCCGGGCGGGGCGGCGTCCGCGTAGTCGCCGAGCAGCTTCATGAGGACGTCGAGGAGGACGGACTTGCCGTTCTTGCCCGCGCCGAACAGGAACGGGAGCACCTGGCCGCCGACGTCACCGGTGACGGAGTAGCCCAGCATCAGCTGGAGAAAGTCGATCATCTCGCGGCCCTCGGCGTCGTCGCCGAAGGTGTCGCTGAGGAACCGGTTCCAGCGCGGAGGGTTGCCGTGGTGCGGGCCGACGCTCGTGGAGCGGGAGTGGAAGTCCTTGTCCGGGTCGGGCGTCTTGATCAGCCCGGTGCGCAGGTCGACGATGCCGTCCGGGGTGCACAGGGCATACGGGTCGGCGTCGAGGCGGGCGGCGTTGAGCACGATGCCGGGCGCCGACTTGGCCTGGGTGAGCATCGCGTTGATGCCGGTCGTGGACAGGGCGCGGCGGCGGTGCTGCTGCAGCGCGCTGGTCGTGAACACGCCGCGGGCGTCGTGCGTGGCGATGTTCTCCGCCAGGTCGCCGGCGGCCCACAGGACGGTGTCGTCCTCGTCGATCTGCCAGCGGGTCGTGTCCCAGCGGTACCAGCCGATGCCCGGGACGTGCCGGTAGTCGTTGGCGTAGAGCTTGACGAACAGCTTGGCGTTGCCGCGGTCGGTGAGGGTGTCGGGCAGCAGCCCCGCGGCGGTCGCCTCGGTGCTCGCGGTGGGGGAACCATCGGCCTGGGCGGGCAGGGGCACGCCTCCCTGGTTGCGGATCTGGGCGGCCACGGCTGCGGGGTCGAAGTCGAAGAGGGTCTCGTTGCCGGGAGACGTCACGGGCGTCCTCCAGCGGCGTAGAGGGGCTTCAGGAGGCCTGCGGCGAGGCCGCTGGCAATGATCTGCTCGGAGCGCCTGTCCTGCCCTGGACGGGCCGCTGAGGCCGTTTCCCGCAGGGCCCGTTCGGCTTCCTCGCGGGACAGCCGTCCGGCCGCGACGAGACCGCCCAGGGTGAAGGCGGCGCGGTTGAGGACGTCGGAGAAGCCGGCGCCCTCGGAGACCTGGCCGCAGGCGGCGACCGGGGCCAGCACCGAGGTGAGCGTGTTGCCCGTGCGGGCGCGCCCTCCCCCGGCGGCGAGCACGGCCTGCTGCGCCCGCGGCGGTACGGGCCGGGGTGCGGGGATGTTGGCAGCGGGCAGGTGGCCGGTGCGCTCGAGCTCCTGGGCGAGCCACAGCGGCAGCGCCGCGGGCTCCCTGGTCTCCCCGACCGCGGTGTACGTGCCCGCGTGCGTGGTGGTGCCCGGAGCGATGATGTAGCCCCCGTGGGCACGGACGTCGACCTGCCAGGCGAGCGCGCGCCCGGTGCTGGAGCCGGTGGAGCACTGCCAGCGCCGGTTGTCCTCGGCCCGGTACCAGACGTGCAGGCCGCCGGAGGGCGTGCGCACGCGCAGGGTGCCGGTGTCCTCGGCCGGGCTCTGGTGGCCCCGCAGAGCGGCGAGCACGCCCAGCGAGTGGAAACCGGTCGCCAGGCCGGTCAGGTCCACGTGGTCGGCGATCGGGATGCCCGGCAGGACCCGGTCCCGGCTCGGGGCGGGCGCCGGATGGGCGTCGATGTCGATCACGACCAGGCCGGCCGGACCGCAGGCGACGCCGACCCCGAAGTCAGGATGCTGCGTCCACCACTGCTGGATGCGGCGCTGATCGAGCGTGGCGGCGTGGAACCCGTGGCACCAGCGACCCAGCGGCAGGCAAGCGCAGTCCGCGGGCGCGTGGGCGGAGTTCCGGCAGTTCTCGCAGTTGCCCGCGGGGGTCTTGCGTCCGGGGGCCAGCGGATGGACCGGCCAGCCCCGGCGGGCGCACCAGCGGGCAGTGGCCCACGGCAGCTCGGAAACTGAGGGATCAGAGACGAACCGGCGTGAGTCGCTGCGAGGAGAACGCAGCTCAGAAGGCATCCACATCCCCTATCAGCGACCGAAGCGACTCAACGACGGACACAGACTAGCGAACGTGGCCGGTCAGGCCGTGGAGCACAGGCAAAGAGCCGTCCTCGGCCGTGTCGGTGGGCCCGTTTCCGCCCCGTCTCCGCACCGTCAGCGACTGAAGAAACACGCGCAGCGACTGAAGCTCTTCGGTCGCTGTTTCAGTCGCTCCGAAAAACCGCAGGTCACAGCCCTGGAAAAACCCAAAAACTGGGGGGGGGGGTGTGCGCGAGGCTGGTTGGTTTAGAGCGCGCGCGCACGCGAGAGAGAGAGAA